>JAJRZO010000030.1 GCA_024275215.1 Candidatus Zixiibacteriota bacterium
CCGCATAATCTTGTCAAACTCGACGATGACTATCGATACATTGTGAATGTCGGCAGTGTCGGTCAACCACGAGATGGTGATCCGCGTGCAAGCTTCATGATCTACGATTCAGACACACGGATCATTAGCATCAGGCGCGTTGAATATGATTTCGAAAAAACTCAGGAAAAGATGAGACGAGTCGATCTTCCGAAGTTTCTCGTTGACAGAATCTCAGCCGGAAAATGACGCACAGCAGTGTGAAAGATAATTCAGATGTTCAAGAAAAGTGACAACAAGCCCGGTTCCACTTTTATAAGTCGACATCCTGCAGCGGTACTCTGTCTGGTACTGACATTGCTTGTCGTCGCATTGCACCTGAACAACACTGAAGCATTCGAGAAATACGAACTAAAGTTGTACGACTTCATGTTCAAGATCAGAGGCACTGCTCAGCCGTCAGGTGATGTCGTGATTCTCGCAATTGATGACAAATCGATTGAGTATCTCGGTGACTGGCCGTGGAATCACCAGACACTGGCGCAACTTGTCGAAGCACTGATGTATTACGATCCGCGCTGTGTAGTATTTCGTTTTCCTATTAAGGATAATGTTGATGACTTTGTGTCAGGAATGTCTCAGCTTCTGGCCGAAAATATTTTGCAATCAGGAAATATCATTCTTCCCTTTTATCCAACGCTTGCCGATCGCACTCCCAACACAAAAACCGCGGAAGACTGGCTCGCCAGATCGGCGCTCGAATCGATATTGCCTTTCGAGGCAGAATATGTCCCCAAAGCATCACGTATCGAATCAGGTAGCGAGATGTTTACTCAATCAGCGGTAACATCTGCTGCCCTGCTCTCGCATTTCGACAGTGACAACCATGTAAGACGGCAACCGTTATTGATGCGCTTCGAGAGAAATCTGTATCCATCGATTGAACTGGCAGCAGCCGCTCGTCATGTCGGGACACCTCTCGACCGTATTGAATTCGATCAGAATACCGGCAAGCTGAACATTGGGGATATAACTATTCCGGTTGACGCCGAAGGGGAGGCGCTTGTCAGCTTCTATGGACAGGCGGGAAGTTTTCCTTCGTACTCCGCAAAGGACTTCTGGGACGGCGAGCTGCAGGTCGATCAAATTCGCAACAAGACTGTACTCATAGCCGTTACTGCCAACAATATTGCCGACAAAGTAACTACACCGATGGGCGCTGGTTTCACACCTGCTGAGGTTTCAGCCAGTACTATTAATAATCTGATTACGGGCGATTTCATATCACCGTTCGATTCTTCGACCGATGCCGAATTCTTTATAATTCTGTTCATTGGCATAGCAAGCGCATTGCTCTTGTCACGAATCAGTACGATATATCGATTTATTGTGCTCGGTGTATTCAGTGTTGCGTTGTTCGTGTTCAGCTTCGTAATGTTCACTTCGTTTAACACACATGTTGACATCGTGTATCCGATTGTTTTGCTGACATTGCTGGCTGTAGCATCACCAATTATGTCGTGGAGCGCTCCTCCCGGACATAGAGCTTCACGTAACAAGCAGCAGCTTCAGAAGAAAGAGAAAGAATCGGAAACAGATTCAAAGCCCAAAAAGGATCTTTTCAGGCAACCGTCTTTAGTTGAGAAAAAGACTTCATCAAAGAATATCGATGAAGAATCTGCCGAGACAAATCTTCTTGAAGAGACACAACTGGAATCATCAGACATTGACCAGTTCAGCACAGAGTATGCCGCATTGTCGGAGGAACAACCGCAGGAACCGGAAAGATCCAGAGTCTCCGCAAGTATAAATAAATCAATCAACGATTCAGAGAGCTGTGCAATCGTCTCCGCGAATATGCCGGATTCATTTGGACGATATGAGGTTCTGGAAGTAATAGGCAAGGGGGCAATGGGCACTGTTTACAAGGGCAAAGACCCTGCAATCGGCCGACTCGTAGCTCTTAAGACAATCAGGGTTGATAAAATCGCGGATGCTTCAGAAGTCGTTGAACTCAGGGAACGTCTCAATCGCGAGGCGAAGGCAGCCGGAAGCCTTTCTCATCCGAATATCGTTACGATCTATGATGTCGGGCTGGACGGGGACACGCAATATATCGCAATGGAATACCTCGAAGGATTCACACTCGAGCAGGTAATAAATCGTCAGTTACAGCTCAATTTCAAGATTGCCGCAAAGGTAGTATTTCAGGTTTGTTCAGCGCTCTCTTATGCGCACAAACACAATCTGATCCACCGCGACATCAAACCTGCGAATATCATGGTACTCGATAATTTTCATGTCAAGGTCATGGATTTCGGAATCGCTCGGTTTGAATCGTCAAGCCTGACACGCACAGGCATTGCGATGGGAACCCCGAGCTATATTTCACCTGAACAATTGAAGGGCGAAGAGGTCACGCCTTCATCTGACATCTTCTCGCTCGGAGTGGTTTTATATGAAATGCTCTGCGGAAAAAAGCCTTTTGTCGGTGACAGCATTTCGAATCTTATTATGAAAATAATCAATGACGACCCGCCAGTGCCGTCGAGCATTAACGAAAACATCCCGCCGATACTCGACCTGATTGTCAAGAAGTCAATTGCAAAGAATCCTTATGACAGGTATCAATCCGCTGGTGAATTCTCACGAGCACTCTAAGATTTCGCGGTAAGTTTCCGTGAAAAACGCGCAAGCTTCTGATAATAGCAGCATTCTCTGTAGGTAAAGCGCGCTCGCGCTTGACTATAGAAGGGACATCAAGCGGACAGGCCGCTTGACCTACAACAACTTGAAATCCCGATGACTGGTAACTATTCCTCCTGGTTCTCACCGGAGTCAATAATCTCTTCCGCGAGAGACATCGCAACTCCGGAAAGCATGACTTCAACACCAAGTCTGGTAAAGTCCGAAGAAATCAGATCGCGGGCAATATTCGCATACAACGAACATGCAGCTTCTTTCTCGACAACGATTCCTGAGATATACTTGTCAGTTTCACTCACGAAAGTGACTTCGCCAAGCTCTTCAGAGAGGACAAACCCTGAACAGTTATGAAGCTGCAGGTGAGAGCTGTTCGTGTAAACAACCACCATTGAGCCAGTGTTCTTGCCAAGTTTGGTCTCAGGATAGATTTCAAGCACCAGCATTCGTTTTACCTGTTCAGCAGTCACCTTCATGCGATAGTGATCCGTTTGCCACTCGATCTTTTCAGCACCGATAATTTCGGCAATCTGGTCGATCTGACTCTTCTCAAACTTCATTTCTTGTCACCACTCTCGTTTTCGATCTGATCAGGCTTCGATGGCTCAGTGCTTTTGATATTACCAATTTCATCCTGGGTTTCCTTGACCGCTTTCTTGAATTCCCGGATACCTTTGCCAAGCCCCTGTGCAATATCAGGTATGCGGCGCGCACCGAAAAGAATCAGAACGACAAGGAAAATCAGGAGAAGTTCCTGAAAACCGATGCCACCACCAAACATGCCGACTCCTCTATTTCAAGTTTTAGATATACCACCATCTGAAATATATCAAAACGAGTATCACAAGAAGAACACTCATAAAATTGACACGGAACAGTAGTCCTGCCGTAAAGCTTAACGCATACAAATCAATTCTTGTTGCATCAAACCCAATCTCGATCTGCTTGCCGAGGAGCAGCTTCGCGGTACCATCGGGCAGGACACCGCTCAGGACATCACCGATCAGCCCGCCGAATATCGCGGCAACCACTATCGAGAATACGAGAAATGATATTTCACGCCTCTTCACGCTATCACCTTCTCACTGTAAAATCCTCTCACCGATTCGAACAACTGCATCCCGTCGATACTTCCGAGTATATTCTCCGCAGCCCGCTCAGGATGCGGCATC
>JAJRZO010000031.1 GCA_024275215.1 Candidatus Zixiibacteriota bacterium
ACCCCTGCGGAGGCAGGGGTCCAGTCAAGTTAATAACATATGTATCATTTGCACTTTCTATAACGGGTTCTGGATTCCTACCTTCGTAGGAATGACGATGCTCTGTGCACAGGTTGATTCTGTGCACATCCCGTAGCCGACCCAGAGCGTATCGCCACTCCTGTCGTCCCCGTGGAGACGGGGATCCATTGTACACGATGCTGGTTGAATAGATTCCCGCCTTCGCGGGAATGACGATGATCTGGAGATCGTCGGTAAGGCTTGTTGAAGAACCCACAATATAATCATTGCGAGCTAAACGAAGTAATCTCAGCATCTGTAATGTTGCTAACAGTCAGCGAGATCGCAAAGTCACTCTGTTCCTCGTGATGACGACAATTGAACATTGTAGACTTTTAACACTTTTTTCGTTCCGTCGGGAATTGATTCCCGACACCGAGTAAAATCTTGCAGGTCGAATCCCTTTGGTTACAACAATTCGCACGAAGATTTCTGAACAGCAAAACTACTTCGTTTCACTTATTAGGATGTCACGCTTCAAGCGGGTATGACCTACTCAAGAGCATCAATGGTGTGCCTGGCGGAGCCTTTTGGCTTGACTCAATCTGTGAGTGCTGGTTAATTCCTGTCGTGCAAGACCTCCCGGTACGAAAAGGCACGCTCAAGTTTATACTGAGCATCAAGCCGCGCCAGTTTATCCTGATCGGACTATGTCTGGCTGCGCTGTTTCTGACAATCGTTGTTGTCGGAATCAGAGAGAACAGAAGCAATGTCATCAGGATGATGAAAAACGAAGCTCGCGCGCTCGTCGAATCTATCATGTCTGCTGGAAGCAACACTCTCGCTGCAACTGACATGGTTGACCGGCTCGTCATTGACAATCTTTCAGATATCGCTACGGTAGTGGGGCACAGATTCGAGGGGGGCAATCTTACGCCGACTGAGATCACACGGACTTGCCAGGCGACCGGCATAAACCGTATGGATGTCATCGATTCTGTCGGCATAGTCGCGGTTTCGAGCGTGGTTGACATGATAGGTCATAAATACGATTCAAGTTTTGTCACTAAATTTCCTTTCGAGGATATTCTAATGGGGCGGATCAAATCCGCAAGTTTTGTGCTCGATGATGATAACCCTGTCATTCCGGCACAACTCGTTCTTGCAACTGCGAGAATAGATGCGCCCGGCGCGGTGATTCTCTTTACCGATTACAGCATTCTCGAACAATTCAACGACCGCATTGGAATCGGCTCCCTTGTCAGAAAGATTGGAATGGATCCGGGGATCGAGTATATTTTCATGCAAAGTTACGATGGCGTGATTTTCTCATCGCATGATTTTGGAGAAGTGAAAAAGATAGAATCCGATGACTTTCTGCTGAATGTCATTGAAGAGGGTGGGTACGATTCTCGCATTGTGCCGTTCGAGGGAAGGGAGGTACTTGAGGTTGCTCGTCCATTCAGCGCCGAGGGGCTTCCCGATGGCGTACTGAGAATCGGGCTGTCGATGGATGGCTATAATCAGGTGACGGGGAATTTCGAGTATCAGTTGATCGCCATCGGCACTATTTTGTTCATGGTGTCGTTTCTGGTCGTTACGCTGTTTCTCGCCAATCTCAACTATCGCACTCTCGAAAGCTCATACGTCAGGATGAAAACACTTACGGGCAATATACTCGATTCTATGCAGAGCGCAGTTGTGGTTGTCAATGAATCAGGTGAGATAACGCTGTTTAATCCAAGAGCTGAGGAAATGTTCGGCTTCAGTCAGGTCGAAGCGATCGGCCATTCGTATAGTAATCTCTTCGATGGTGATCCGTTTATGCTTACAGAGGTCGCCAGCAGCACAAATGCGACAATTCGCACCGAGAGAGTTGTTACACCGAGAGAAGGAAGGAAACTTACTGTTCTGATTGCGGCGTCGAAAGTGATCTCAGACGATGACAAGACAATAGGCGCTGTTGCAGTCATATATGATGTTACTGAAAGCCGGAAGTTAGAACGTGCAGCCAAAAGGTCTGAACGGCTTTCCGAGCTTGGGAATCTTGCGGCTGGTGTTGCACACGAAATCCGGAATCCGCTAAATTCTATTTCGATTGCATCACAGAGACTAAGATCGGAGTTTACACCGCAGTCGGACAGGGAAGAATATGATCAGCTTGTCAGAAACATTAAGACGGAAATCGGCAGACTCGATGAAATCATAGTTCAGTTTCTCGCGCTGGCGCGAACTCATGCTGTGAAGCAGGAAATATTCAATCTATCTGAGATTTGCAGCGATGTTGTTGATTTAATGCGTCAGGAAGCTTCGAGCAAGGGCGTCGAACTGGTGGATGACATTACTGACGGCCTGATAATGAATGGCAATCCGGACGAGATCAGAAAAGTGCTCATCAACCTGATAAAAAACAGCGTCGAGGCTTGTCAATCAGGGGCTGTCATTCGTATTGTTGCGGAAGCCCTGTCGGATTCTGAACTGCGCCTTGCAGTCGAAGACAACGGTCCAGGTATCGACAGAGACGATCAGGACAAGATATTTCGCCCGTATTTCACAACGAAAGATGCTGGTACAGGTCTGGGACTTGCGCTGTCCCACAGGATTATTGCGGATCACGACGGGATTCTCGAATACGAGGATCGACCGGGAGGCGGCGCAGTATTCATTGCGACTTTACCGCGATTTCGGGAGGTCAGAGATGAAACTTAGAATCGGTGCTTTGTTACTGTTCTTTATTGTTGTTCTTTGTTGCGTCCCAAATAAAGAGTCGTCGGATCGTGAAGCAATCGAAAAAATCGCGAGCGATCTGGAGTCTGGAATTATGAACGGCGATCTGACGAAAATTGCGAATCATCTTAGTTCGCAGGCGAAGCAGAACGGCTATGAAGCTAACAGGTTTCTTATCGAGTGCAGCTATGATGACACATCTACGATATTCATGGCAAGGAATATCAAGGTTATGGCTGACTCCGCTCACCTCAGTTTTGTCATTATGCCATCGGATCAGGTTTACGCTGATTCATTGCAACGAAGCCTTATCAGACTTCGCAAAAGTAGAAAATGGAAAATTGAGTCGTATAATCTTGTCAGGAATTAGGTTTATTTCTTACAGCAAGAACCGGAACTGGAGTTGAAATCGTGAAAGTCGGATATGTCCAGATGAAGCCCGAATTTGGCAAGGTAGAGAGTAACATCACTCGCGCTCTCGAACTTGCTGGAGGATCGCATGCGGACCTGCTTGTTTTGTCTGAACTATTCACCACTGGTTATCTTTTTAAGGACAGAAAGCAATTGTCAGAATACGCCGAAACGATACCGCATGGGAACACATGCAGACGTATGGCTGAGTTCGCGGCGTCAGAGCATTCGGCAATTGTATATGGATTTGTGGAGCGCGACAGCGACAAAATATTCAATACTTCTGTATGTATCACTCCCGCTGGGGATGTTTACAAATACAGAAAGCTACATCTGTTCGGGGCAGAAAAGAGTTATTTCGATCCGGGCGATCTCGAGCTTGAAGTGATCGATCTGCAGGGTTGCAGGATCGGAATAATTATCTGTTTCGATTATTACTTCCCTGAACCCTGTAGAGTTCTGGCGCTACAGGGTGCTCAGATCGTGTGTCACCCATCGAATCTTGTAACCCGTTTCGGCCAGCAGGTTATGCGTGTCAGATCAATTGAAAACCGCATCTATTCTGTTACTGCCAATCGCATTGGTGAGGAATTTCGTGTTGACAAATCGCTTCATTTTACCGGTGGATCACAAATCACAAATATTACTGGCGATATTCTCTGCTCGGCTTCGGAAGATGAGGAAACATGCCATGTTATCGATATCGATCCAAACCTTGCCGATTTGAAACATGTTACTGAAGACAATGATGTGATAGCAGATCGCCGCCCCGCATTCTACCGTCGTATCATTTCCGGTTAAATCAGCACAATAGCTGTCGATAAATGATAATGAGTGAAGAGAATGGATTGCTCTGATGAAATATGATTCAGTACAATTTCATAATCAGGCTTGTCGAAAGATGTGTCATGATAATGTTGATGAAACAAAAGCTTAATCAGACGGTGCAGATATTTTGATTAGGGGGAAAAATGAGTAATATGAATTTAAGGTTCAACATGTACGGTGCTCCTGCAGTCTTTGATGACAGACAACCGGGGCTTCTGGCTGTCGCGGTTGATGATGAGGAGGATATTCTCGAAGCTGTCACCGAACTGATGAAAGACTTCGGGATCGATGTAATCGGAGAATCGGACCCGCGAAGAGCGATAACATTAGTTGAGAGATTGCTGCCGGATGTTGTTATTCTTGACATCATGATGCCGGACATGGATGGCTACGAATTTGCCAGCAAACTGGAGTCAGACCCTCGTACAAGCCATATTCCGATTGTCTATCTGACGGCGAAGGGTATCGAGGATGATCTCTGTCGCACATTTGCTCAGGGCGGTACGATGTATGTGAAAAAGCCCTTTATGGCTGATGAACTTGCTGATGCTTTGAGAATCTCGGTGTCGTTGTCAAAAACATTGTAGAATTTGCATTTTTCATTACAGTTGACGGAAAACAAGCCGACAAAATAAGTGTATGGAAACATTGAATAGTACATCATCGAAAACAAAAGCCGCAAAAATCCTTGTTATCGATGACGAGTCAGAAATCACCCAGATTGTTGAAGCATTTCTTGAGAACGCCGGTTATCTGGTAGCGACCGAAAACTCATCGATCATGGGGATCGAAAGAGCGCGGGAATTCAAGCCCGATCTTGTTCTGCTCGATATCATGATGCCTAACATGGATGGCTATGAAATATGTGATGAGCTGAAGAAAAACAAAGAAACTGCTTCAACTCCGGTGATTTTCCTGACAGGAAAAGATTCTCGCGATGACAAAGGCAAGTCGTTCCAGGTCGGCGGCGATATGTTTGTCAAAAAACCTTTCTCGTGTGAACGACTCCTTGAGATCATCAACATAGTGCTTGCTTCAGTGTCATGAGACGGTTGGGCTTTTTTTCTTGACAAACTTGGTGCGGTGCACCATATTTTGCTGTGGACTATGTATTGAGAAGATACTCGAACCGGAGGCTTTATGATCCTCAGCAGGGACGAAATGTAACTCTTCCGGAAGTCGCCGAACTTGTCAGAGCTGGCCGGGCGATTCGTGTAATTGAGAACAGAACCGGCGGCGATGTTACAGTTTCTGTACTCGCTCAGACGTTCGTAGGTTCGCTCGGAAGCTGGTCGGACAGGGATACAACGGTTGGAGTTCTCAAAACACTTATTTCTGAAGGAGGTCAGAGCGGTATGGATATACTCAAGAAGACAGTGCTGGCATCGCTTGGCGTGGTCGAGGTCACACGACAGAAAGCTGAAGAAGTTATCGACACGTTAATCCAGAAGGGCGAAGTTGCCAAATCAAGACGTTCGGATGCTATTATCGAACTTCTCGACAAGGCGCAGGAATCAACAAAGAGCATTAAGGACAAAGTCGCTTCGGAAGTAGCAACGACTATCGAGAAGATGAAGATGGCCAGGAAGAAAGACCTTGATGAACTTGAAAACAAAGTTGATCTGCTTATTGAATCAGTCAGGCGAATCGAAGAAAAGCTCGAGAGATAGCTAATTGAGAAGATCATCCCCTTTGAGGTGTGACACCTCAGAAGTGCATTTCGTTTTCTCGTTCTTCATGTGAACAGGTCGAAACCTTGAGTCTTGCACGACTCGCTGAGCGCGTGGCTTCGATTATAATGCTACGCATGGCTGTATAATAACCTCGAAAATCAAACAATAGTCTTCACGGATCCGCGGTATTCAACTCCTCAAGCATGTTGATCGCGACAGGTAAGTCCGTCTAATATAAAGGGACAACGTTAGTTGGTTCTTTTGACGGTAGTTTCTATCCATTGGGCATACTAATTGCAGGTATATCACATAACAAGTAATTGGAGGGTTGAACCGTGAAGGAAATAAAAGCGTATGTGCGAAGATCGAAGATGGATGAAGTAGTGCATGGACTCAAAGCTATCGGAATAAAAGCTATGTCAATCATCTCTGTCGAGGGAATAGGGGCGCTGGTTGATCCCGATGAAAAGGAACTTTCCCTGAACTATATTACGGAATTCTCAAGTGTGTATAAGCTGGAACTTGTCTGTCGTGAGGACGATACGGACTTGATACTGGATACACTCAAGAAACTGGCTCATACAGGATTGAAGGGGGATGGTGTGATTCTTGTTTCCAATGTGGAGCGCGCAATCAAGATCAGGACGAGTGAAGAAGGTGAGTTTACTCTGGATTCACCCTACAAGTCGACAGATACCGATGGAGATTGATCCTGACATGATAATAGATAATTGTACTTACCAGCTACGGATCAGGTAGCATAAACTGAATGGAGGATAACATGACTCGTTGCATAACCTGCCAAAAACCGGTAAACCGAAATAAGGCACACATGTCGATCAAACTTGAGGGCGAGCTGTATCTCACATGCTGTCCCCTGTGCCAGGCGGAGTTTGAAAAGAACCCGGGAAAGTATATTCGTCAGTCTGAGAGCAAACGATCGAGGCGTTAATAATCGTATGTTTTATCTGAGTCGGTAGATTAGAGCAGGTCGAAACCCCTGAGTCCTGTGCGCTGCGCAGGACGTGGTTTCGACATCCGTCCAGCAGGTGTCGGGGGACACCAGTCTACTATCTTCAGATCAACAGTCCGGAATCCCATCGTTATTCGGATCACATGGTTCGGGGCCGCCACCGAACATATAATTCACCAGATACATGATGTCGTCGATGTCGACTTGCTCAAGACAATTGGCATTACCGACCTCGAATGGATAAGGTGCAGGACCTCCGCCAAACATGTAATTGATGATAAACATTATGTCGTCAATATCGACGTTGCCGCTGCTGTTGGCGTCGCCGCATATAGGCATGCAGATGTCACCGATGCCGTCATCGTCGGAATCCTCCTGCCCAGGATTGAAAACTGTCGGACAGTTGTCATCATCGTCGCAGATGCCGTCAAGATCATAATCATCACAATCAAGCGTGATCGACAAACCCAGCAGACCCGACACATCCGCTATGTATGCAAACTGGTTGTTAACCAAATCTATACTGTTTGCACTGCCGGGTGTATCATATTGGCCATCAGGTACAGGGGTCTCGGGGTCATCTATTCTGAAAACTACAATCCCTGACAATCTGCATGCTACAAAAATGTAATCCCCGTGAACCTCCAATTCCAACCCTTCCGTTGGAAGCGGAACCGTAGTAATCGTACCCGGATTGGTTGGATCGCTAATGTCTATCACAGCAAGGTTGGAGCCTGAAATGGCGTATGCGTAATTACCTACAACTTCAAGTTCTTTGGATTTCCCGCTCGTGGGAGTTATATTTGCCACAGAGTCAGGATTCTCTGGGTCAGAAATGTCAACGACCTGAAAACCACTGTATCCATCAGAGATGTATGCGTAGTCACCCTCAACAGTAACATCGTAAGCCCTGCCTGGTGTATCCCAGAAGCCAACCGAGTCCGGGCTTGCAGGATTGCTAATGTCAACAACGAAGAAGCCTGTATCCCATGCAGCGACATAAGCATAGTCTCCTCTTACAGCTATTCCTTTTAGTTGCAGAGGAAGACTAACGTAGCCAACGCTGAACGGGTTATAGGGATTAGTAATGTCGACACATGTGAGGGTAGTAAGTGTAATGACGTATGCGTAGTCACCCTGGACCGCTATTTCAGCAATTACAAGGGGTGGGTCAAGTGCCGAGATAAGATCAGGTAGCATTGGGTTCGTGATATCGACAATCTGTAGTCCCGAGTATCTGGATGCGCAATAGGCGTAGTCTCCCTGAATCCTCACTCCAAGAACATAGGCATTGGTGTAACTGCCAATAACCCATGGAGATGACGGTGTTGAAACATCGATTATGACAAGTCCTCCCGGATGATCAGACTGCTCTCCCATGAAGACCTTGTTGTCAGTGACGAAAAGGCTGACGGATATTGCTTCAGTATCTCTCCATGACAATGAGTCTGGCGCTGCTGGAATGGATATGTCGAAAATCTCAAGACCATAATAACCAATAGCGACGTAGGCATTGGATCCGACAGTCATCACATCATAAGCTTTGTATGGTGTGGCGTGGTTTCCAATGATTGTTGGTTTGGTCTCATCACTAATATCTATCACCTGCATTCCTGAATCATAATCTGCGATGTAT
>JAJRZO010000032.1 GCA_024275215.1 Candidatus Zixiibacteriota bacterium
GGTTGGAGTGTCTCGCTCCTGTCTGTGCCATGCGGCAGATGTGGACATTTGCCGGTCACGAGAATACTTGGCTGATATGTGCTCATACATGTTCATCTGATAATTCATACAATATCTGAAAACAATATCGCATTGCGCAGCGAAATCGTCAATATTGAACTGTTGTGATGAATTTCAAATGAAACTGTATGTGTTTTTGGATTGACAGGCTCGCTCGCAGGTCTTTTTTTGAGGGGTAGTTAGACGTGGGTCTGATGAGATGAGGGTCTGTATTTTTCAGTTGGCCGTTATCATCAGCCGGAGTATCTAAGGAGCAACACAATGGATGAAGCTACAACTCAGCAGAAGGAAATGGTTGTATCGCCGTTTGCGACCGAATTTGAGTTTGAACTTCCCAAAGGATATATCGATGACTATGGAAATGTGCACCGCATAGGAAGCATGAGACTTGCGAATGCCAGGGATGAAATTGCACCGCTTTCTGACCCTGCGGTGAAAGAGAACAAGGCATATCTGGTCATACTGATTCTGTCTCGAGTCATAACAAGACTTGGTGAAATTGAGACTGTCACACCAGAGGTAATCGAACGGCTCTTCTCGGCTGATATTTCATATCTTCAGGATTTCTATCAGAAGATCAATACCGATGGCGATGCTGTTATTCCTGCGAAATGTCCATCGTGCGGGCATACATTTGAAGTGGAGTACAAGTGCCTGGGAAAATGACGAGCTACCCCCTGGAAGAGATATTTCGGGAGGTGGCTTTCATCGCATATCATTTTCACTGGAATCTTGACGATATATTGACCCTGGATCACAAAACACGTCACAGGTTTATCGAAGAAATATCAGCCATAAATCAGCGTATCAACGAAAACAGATCAATATAGAAGCAAAGAATTAACACTATAAGGTTGACAGCCGTACGGCAGTCGGCCACAGAGGAGCTAACGGAAAAGGAGAAAACATGTTGAAGAAGCTGGCAATTCTATTGACAATCGGCCTGTTGGTTTTTGGATGCTCATCATCGGATAAGGCTGATGCTGAGAAACAGCAGCAGACACAAACAGCATCGGAAAGTTCAGGTCCTAATGTCGAGATTGCGTACTCGATGAAAGTTTCCGGAATACCGATGATGAGTGAGATGACATTCAACCAGACTTATTACACCAATGGCGATATTGGCAGAGTTGAAATGGAGTCTATCATTCCCGTTGGAGAGAAAACGAGGACCTCGAAGTTCAGCACGATTATCGATGTCGATAATCGTGTCGTGCACTATGTCAACGACATCTCAAAAACATTTGCCGATGTGCCGTTCCCTGACTC
Organism: Candidatus Zixiibacteriota bacterium; assembly: GCA_024275215.1. Classification (GTDB taxonomy): domain Bacteria; phylum Zixibacteria; class MSB-5A5; order JAABVY01; family JAHJOQ01; genus JAJRZO01. The sequence goes on from JAJRZO010000032.1 coordinate 1,330, forward strand.
AGCCGCTACTCCACCGGCAACATCACCGGAGATGACGATCAGCGTTGATCCGAATGGGGAGACGAAAACAATAGCCGGTGTCGAGTGCAAGGGCATTGATCTGGCGCTTGAGATATCCTATGTCGCTCAGGACAAACCTGTAAAATCGACTATGAGCGGAACTCTCTGGGTCAGCGATGATTTCCCTGGCTATGATCTCTATAAGTCTTTCCAGGAAAAAACCAGAGAAGCACTGCCTGTCGGACAGATGCAGAGTGGTGGTTTCCTTGATTTCATGTTGAAGTTCGGGATGAGTCGTGACAATCTTGATTCGCTGTATGCCTCTATGGATGGTTTTCCTTTCGGTGGTGATCTTGTGTTTACACTCAACAAGGGCTTGCCGAACAGTTTTGATCTGAATACCAAGCTGACAGTAACGGAGACTAACACGAATCCGATAGACCCGTCGATGTTTGCTGTGCCTGAGGACTACACAAAGTCAGAGGTCATGCAAGTTATGATGCCGTCGAATTAGTTTCTTCGGCTGTTGTTTTTTCGACAAGGAGGCCATGCTTCGCTGCTCCATCGAGTGTATCATTACACAAGCGGCGGTGCATGGCTTCATCTTTTTCGACCATGTAAGAATCGGAGACAGTGTACGCTTGGATTCATCCTGGATAGATACCGCAAAGCGTCTTGAGAGTGATCTTGCGCAGTATCGAAAGCGAAAAGCAAGACACCCGAATGGTAACAAGCTCGCTGAAACAAAAGCGAAACTCGACCGCCGATATGCACAGATGGCAGCGTTTGCTCTGGGACTGCCCGATGCGATGATCAGTTTCGATTGCGATCTCGAATCGATATCCGAACAATGGGTCGGCGCTGATGGGCTGGTGTCCGTGTTCGGACCTTCAGCTTTGTCATCGATACCGCCGCATCTGTCAGCCGAGTTGATTGACTATGCCGAAAAGCTGACCGAAAGAAGCATCTGCGTAGAAAGTGACTACGGCAGTGAAGATCATGCTGAGAAACAAGAACAGGCAGCTTCTGAATCTCAGATGCTCGTGGATCGCCTCCTTCACAAGTACAATGACAAAATAGTGTCTCGCGGAAATCTGTTCCCCGATGCTGAGAGGCGTAGAAATAATACCGAGTTATTTTCGATCTGCGGCAGTGCAGACGCGGTGAAAACCATAAGGCAGAGCATCGGCTGCAGGATCAGGATAGATGCGGCTCAGTCGAAGTATGATCTGAATATCCGAAGGGCTGCTGATTTGCCCGGCTATTTATACATCAAGTAGTTCTGCAAATGACAAAACTGAATCACAGAAACAGGATCGCGCTGATTGCTGTCATCATGTTGCTGGCAGCTTGTTTATTGTTGTATCTGTTGCTGTCGGGTAGTTCATCACATACCGGAAAATCTCTCGCGGAACAACTTGGCATCACCAAACCATCAGGTGATTTCCGCCTATGGATCAACAGCTTCCCCGAAGGTGCGGATGTTCTGCTCGATGATTCGCTTGCAGGGCAGACTCCTCTCTCACTTACTGAATTGAAGGGGGGGCAGTATAACGTATCTATTTACAGCAAGGGATTTCAGGCAGTTGATACTTTGATAATTGTTCCTGATGAAGGGAGTGTAGGACTGCCGCCATTTGTTCTCAACAGGCCGATTCGTCTCGAGAGTATTCCGACCGGTGCTGTCATCAAATTGAATGAAAGCATCGGAACTGATGTGACACCGATGGACATCCTCCAGCCGGCGAGCGATACATTCACTCTCACACTCATTCATGCTGATCTCGGAGAAATCTGGCTTTCGGCTGTTGATCCCCGTGATGGGACAGCGATCGCTCCGCTTGGACAGCGATGGCAGATCGACAATGGCGACACTCTTGTCCTTCGCGGGCGTTTCAGCAAAGTATGCACTATCAGGACAGCGCCGACAGCAGCACAAATCTATTATCGAGATAATGACAGCCTGATCGGATTTACAGGGCAGCAACTGGAATTGCCATGCGGCGTGAATGATTACCTCCTTGTCAAAGATGGTTTTGACACTCTGACACTGACATTCGATCCATGCGCGAGCGTCATATCTGAAGAGCCTTATGAGATGACCCGCGTCCTTCACGTAAGTGCAGTCTCATTCGGGGCGCCGGATGTCGGCGACATTCACGCAACGATTACCACTCTTCAGAGTGGATCGACTGCCAAATCAACCAACAGAGACACACCAACTGATTTGGAACTCAGTGGAGTCGAGTATAAACTCTGTCTTCAGGCTGAAGGTTATGTTGATACCTGTGTGGTTGTATCAGCAGGCCAGACGGTAATAAGAATCGCGATGAAAAGGTATGAGATTGTGCCTGATGTCTCCGGGACTGCTCCGGATTCTGATTTCGGCAGGGTTGAATTTGTTGTGCATGACAAAAAGACAAAAAGCAGGCTGTCGAATGTTGATATTATTGCGCGAATCAAGAGTGAAGATCGAACTGTTCTGTTGGGTGTGACTGATAGTACTGGATATTTTTCGGTCGATCTCGCGGCTGGCAAATATGAATTCAGGCTTGTCAAAGAAGGCTACAAGCAGGTTAAGAAAAAACATACTGTGAAACGAAACGAAAACAAGAAGTATGATATTGCGCTCAAACTAAAATAGTTTTGTCGAACGGCAATACCTTATGGGCAGGATAATGCGTTTATTGATTATAAACGACAGATGTGGAGAGGCAGCCCAAAAGCTCTGTTCCTGCGCAGGTCGGTGTTCCGCAGCAGGCGAAGCCTGCAAGAAACCCGACAACCAGAGGACAGGATATCAGTGTCGCGTTTTTTATGCTGCTTCGCAGCATTCGGAACACGGCCTGCTTATGGGACACATGCACCGGATGACCATATTGTTGTTGATAAATCTGCATCATCTGCTTTATTTCAAGCTAAATGGAAGTCGAGATTGTTGGAAAAACTGATGTCGGGATTCAGCGCGAAGCCAACGAGGATTCATTCGGCATTCTGAATTCCAGACGGTTTGCAGTTGTGTGTGATGGCATGGGCGGACATGTTGCCGGTGAAATCGCCTCACGCTCTGTAGTGGAGACGTTACTGAATCTGTATGAGAATGACGAACTTGAAACCGTGGCAGGTGATTCATCCGGGGTTTTACTTCAACTTAGTGATCAGGCACGGTTTCTTGTTAACGCAATACGAATTGCAAATACCCGCACATTTCTGATGTCGGAAGCTGACTCTCGTCTTTCGGGTATGGGAACGACTGTTGTTGCGATTGTCATAAACGATGGGCTGGCTACGGTATGTCACGTGGGTGATTCGAGGGCATACTTAATCAGGA
>JAJRZO010000033.1 GCA_024275215.1 Candidatus Zixiibacteriota bacterium
GGGCGACGCAGACGGCGATGGCATTGGTGATTACTGTGATCCGGATGCCGATGACGATGGAATCCCCAATGATAACGACAACTGCTGGCTGACACCAAATATTTCTCAGGACAACTCCGATACCGACGAATTCGGCGACGCCTGCGACAACTGCATTTTTGTCGACAACCCTGAGCAATACGATGAAGGGAGCGACGGCGTCGGTGATGCCTGTGATGGATTGCTTCATATCGAAAGTTATCAGGTAGAGATTCCTATCGCATATCTTGACCAGGCGTATTACTATGAGTTCTGGGCGATAGGAGGCACGCCACCCTATTCGTGGGTTAAACTTGCGGGACAGCCGCCATTCGGAACAGTTTTCAATGGTGGCTCAGCGGGGACTCTTACGGGCACACCTTCATGGATGCCTGACGGCAAAGATATCGATACGGCATTTATAACTATCGAGGTTGCAGATTCACAGACGCCAACCCCGGCAAAGGACACGATGTCAGTATATATCTTTGTTTACAGAGAATCATCACAGGGTATCTGTGGTGATGCGAACGCCAGCAGCGATGTCGATATCGATGATGTTGTCTATCTGGTGAATTACATATTCTCAGGAGGACCGGCACCCGATCCTTTGAGTGTGGGCGATGCAAACTGCTCAGGAAATGTCGATATCGATGATGTCGTCTATCTGGTGAACTATATCTTCTCAGGTGGACCCGCGCCATGTGCGGCATGTCCGTAATTTTGAACTAATAGGCACAAGACCATAAGTCAAGCGGCCTGTCCGCTTGACGAATCAATCAGAATGCCAATCCCCAAGTGGGATTGGCATTCACTGACTTAAGGCTTGACGCTTTATCTAAATCAGGACATGTCATTCCCGCGAAGGCGGGAATCTATAACCTGTTGCGGCAATCTGGCGAGGCAGTGAGTCATATTATGCCGATGTCACGCCCGAGGGGGCATGACCTGCAAGACTTGACGAATCAATCAGGATGTCAATCCCCAAGTGGGATTGACCTACTGTCCGTGGCCTGCGCACTTCTACAGTTTGACAAATTCCACCCTTCTATTATTGGCTTTGCCTTCGGGGGTATTATTGGTATCTATCGGTTTTGATTCACCCCAGCCTTTCGCCTCGAGGCGATCAGCCGCAATGCCGTATTGACTGATCAAGTATGTCCTGACTGATTCAGCGCGCTGTTGCGAGAGATTCAGGTTATAGTCATCTGCGCCATCGCTGTCGGTATGTCCTTCGATAGAAAGTCGCAGCTCAGGATCATCAGTGAGAAGATTACCGATATTTTTGAGTGTCTTGAACGATTCGCCTTTGATTTTCGATGACCCTGAATCGAACAAAATACCGTGCGTTACGACCTTGCCGGTTTCATCGAGCTGTTCTCTCATGCTTTTGCCGCCCTCAGCGAATCTGAATCCTCTTATGAGTGCAGGATTGCCGGGATCATTGTATGGATACAAACGAACACGAAAACCTGTCGGATGGAAATCTTCAACTTTCGGCACATTCGCAACTCTCACCTCATCGATATAGCACTTGATTGAACGTGCTGTAGCCATCACTCTCATGTGGTGGACGCCCTTTGTTAATCTTTCAGGCAAATGTTTGTCTGCTATTTTTCTGCCTTTAACAGAGAACCATGTACTCTGTCCTGACACGATACCAAACTCAGCAATAGTGCGGTCATCCTTGTTAACCCACTGAATATAGAAATAATGCCCTGGATAGTCTGGTCCATTGTCATAGAAATCCATCTCCACTGTGTATTTCTCTGGAAGAGGTCCTCTCGGTATCTTGGGGAATATGTAGCTATCGTCAGTCGCCATGATCCAGAAATCTTTGCCAAGCCTGACAATCTCAAGAACACCTTCCTGCAAATCCCAGCGATACGGGAACTCGCCTTCTTCTTCACCAGACATGTCGTCGTAGAAGATCACTTTGTTGCCCGGCACGAAATCATACTTGGTGTAGAGTTTCATGTCTTCGGCGGCGGGTGAAGTATTGCTGGTTGCCTTGGGTGATGACTCCTGAGTTGCCGGAGGCTCCTGCGCTGCGGGCTGTTCTTCGCCGGAATATGCGAAATAGTCACCCGGAATGTTCTTTGTCACTTCTTTGACAGTTTTCGACAACAGCTCGTTGATAGCGTTTTCCATCGGTTTGCCGGAATACTCCACGAGTTCCCCAGCCGAGCCGACCTCTGATGAAAAATAGGAATCGGCAGCATCGACCTGCCAGTCTGTCGATTTGCCTTCGATTTTGAGCTTATTGATTTTCTTGCCCGAATTCGCATCTTTAAGCGTGATTTCCCATTTGACTTTGGCGGTCTTGCCTTCGGCTCCGACAGCGCCGAGAGCTTTTTTCTTCAATGCTCCGAAAGCTCCACCCTGTTTGACCTCCGGTTCGAAATTTTTGACTTTTGCTGTCAGAATAATATCCGCACCATTATCATTGATAACGAACTTGCCGCTGCCATCGAGAGCATCAGCCAGCATGTCTCCCATAGCATTTGCTTTTCCGCTGCTGCAATCACTGGTTTTGCTCTCGACATTGATCGAAATGCGAGCCTTGTTTCCCTGAGCAAACGCTGAGGATGCAGTCAGCAACAGAGCGAATAAAATGGCTGCAACAGTAAATAATCGTGAGTTCCGCATTATATGGCTCCTCAAAATGATTTCACGTAGACGACTAATTATATTAACAGTTAGAAATTATCTCAGTCGAGCGCAAGTGTCAATCGATTTTGTTTTAGTTCTCCCATAAATATCTATTGGTTGAACATTGAATGCAAGACTTCTCATGTTCCGAGGGAACGTGAACCAAGAGAGGCGGATGAGGAGAGCTGTCTCAAGAGACATGAAAGCAGGCAATTAGGCTGCGAAAGTTAAGAAGTGTCATTCCCTCGAAGGCGGGAATCCATTGAACGCATTAATGTTAAATAGACCCCCGCCTTCGCGGAGGCGACAGAGCCAGTACTCTGCTTGTGTAAATCAAAGCTTTTGAAACAGCTTTTGGACATCTGCCATGTACGGGAGTACAGAACATGACCGGATGCCGTCAGGAAAGGATTCCTGACGACGCATGAAAGATAAGACATAAGTGTCAATCGATTTCGTTTGCCATCATTCAGGCAGAAATTTCCCAACCCAGGGGAAATAACGGCTATGCCTGTCGGTTTGGTTGTGTCTATCTTGTTGGCAGACAACGTCATCGATTGGCGAATATGGGCATGATATTTGTTATTACTTTACTATATATAATGATGGCGTGTATCTGTTAACCGGAATGGTGATTTGCCGTCTGCATCGTTGATTCTATTGTTCTTGTTGCCGTTGTTCGCTGCGCTGGCGATGTCTATCATCGGCAAATCGACTGCGAAAGGTCTTATACTGCTGACGGCAGTTATACCTCTCGAAGCGTTTGCCACAATCGAAGCCGGCTTTACGATTCCACCATCATATGTGCTGTTAGTTATCATTCTTGTCGGTACGATATTCAAAGGCGAATCGTTTACATTCAGATTTCCCGGCGCCAGGCCTGTGATGGTTTATCTCGGCATAGCAATTATTGCGACAATTCTGGCAGCCACAGGAACAGTCGAAATTCCCGCGATGCAATTCGATCAGGCTGCGAGATTTCGGGCTGGTTCTTTGAGAAGTCCGATCCAGCTCGCGTTGATCTTTTTCCACTTCAGCTTGTTTTTTCTTGTCGCGGCCAGAGTCAGGAGTATCAAAACTGCTGATCGAATACTTCGAATGCATCTCGTCGCCGGTTTTTGTCTCGCAC
>JAJRZO010000034.1 GCA_024275215.1 Candidatus Zixiibacteriota bacterium
GACTGAGTGATATACCTAAGATTGCCATGCCAATGACACTATTCTGTTGCGAAATGGTAATACATGACGTAATATCGAATACTAAGAAAAGGATGTATCTGAATGAAATATGAAATTAAGAAAATCAGTGTGTGGAGTTGTGTTAAGACAGGGTTCTTTATCTGGGGAATGCTGGGATTCCTTATGGGAATATACATGGCTCTGATGATGCCGATGTTTATGAAGATGTTGGATTCGTTCGGTCCCCTTGGCAGTGAATTCGGTTCGATGACACCCATAGCTTTGATATTTCTCCCGATCATGTATTCGCTGATCGGCGCGGTTGCAGGTACGATAACCACCGCCATAGCTGTCGGGTTTTATAATCTCGTCAGCAGCCTGCTCGGCGGAGTAAGCATCGAAATTGAAGGCGAACTAATTCATCCACTCGACATAACGCCACCCTCCTCACCAAAGGACACCTCGGATTTCCAGGTGTAAGTATCTGCTATGGTCTCCGGTGAAATCAGAGTCAGAATTGCGCCCTCGCCAACAGGGTATTTCCATGTCGGCACAGCGCGAACAGCCATATATAACTGGCTTCTCGCCCGCAAACACAGCGGTAAATTTCTGCTCAGGATCGAGGACACCGACCGGGAACGATCAAAGAAAGAATATGTCGATATCATTCTCGATGGCCTCAAGTGGCTGGGGCTCGACTGGGATGAGGATATCGTCTACCAATCAAAAAGAATCGCTGAAAACAGTTATCGTCCGCATATCGACAGGCTGCTCGAAGAAGGCAAGGCATATCGCTGTTTCTATGAACCGGACGAACTGAAGGCCGAGCGTGATAAAGCCCGCAAGGAAAAACGCAATTTCAAAGCGCGCAAGTACCGTGATATTTCGCCAGATGAAGCCGAACGATATATGAAAGAAGGCCGCAGTTTCACAGTCAGGCTCAAACTTCCCACCGAAGGCGAGGCTGTTTTCCATGACGAGGTCAGCGGCGATGTGCGGCGCAGCTATGACGATCTCGATGATCTGATCATCATGAAGTCCGACGGGAACCCGATTTATAACTTCGCGGTCGTGGTGGATGACCACGACATGGAAATAACTCATGTCATTCGCGGCAATGATCATATTACGAATACATTCTATCAGATCGAGATATACAAAGCGCTTGGCTGGGAAATTCCAAAATTCGCGCATCTTCCGATGATTCTCAGGCCGGACAGATCGAAAGTCTCGAAACGCAAAGGCGACAAAGGAGTGACCGAATACCGGACGGATGGGTATCTTCCGCAGGCTCTGCTGAATTATGCCGCGCTTGTCGGATGGTCGCCTAAGGATGACCGCGAAAAGATGTCGATCGATGAAATGATCGAGAGTTTCTCTCTCGATGGTATCAACCCCAACAACGCGATATTCGACATCGAAAAGCTGAACTGGCTCAATGGCGAGTATCTCCGCGAGATGGACAGCAACAAGCTTGTCGATATGGTTTCGCCATACCTGATCGAAGCCGGTTTGACAACAATATACTGGATCGAAACGAACTGGCACTGGACAGTTCGAGTCATTGATTCTCTGAAGGATCGATGCCGGTTGCTGACCGAGTATGTCGAACTTGGGCACTATTTTTTCAGATCTGAATTCGATTATGATGCAAAGGGCGTGCGTAAACATTTCAAGGCTGATGGCACTGCAGGGCTGTTGCAGTCGGTCCTCGATGATTTCGAAGGAGTTTCACGGTGGAATAAGGATACTCTGGAGAAGGTTATACGCGATCTTGCTGACAAACTCGAAATCAAGCCAGCGAAACTTATTCATCCGACTCGTCTCGCTGTGTCGGGCATGACAAAGGGTCCCGGACTTTTCGACATACTCGAACTTCTCGGCAAGACTGAAGTCCAAAACAGAATAAATCGGGCGATAGAATATATTGAGAAGGGTGAATTTCCTGAGCAGGAGGATAACTGATATGTCACTTGAAAAGATTGAAAAGCTCAGGCAGGAAATTGAGCGGCTTGAAGAGCAGTATGAGAAAGCCAATTTTGGTAACATGTTCAACAAATCGAAACAGGATCAGCTCTACAAGAAAATCAAAAAGAAAAAGAAAGAGCTGAAAGCACTCGAAGAGTCTGCATCATAAAGTGCACACAGTAGCTGCGCTGCTGTGTGTTCAGCGTATTGCATTGCAGACATTTACAACAGAGTGTCTGCAGGAGCACAGCCCCTGCGAGCACTCAAATAGTTTGTGGATGGCAAATGTTCTTGCGAGTGCATGTTTTGTTGCTGTCATCATAAGGAAATTTTCGGATAAGTTCAGTCCAATTCGGGCTTGACAAGGCTGGTATCAGCTATATATTTGCCGCGTACTGGGAGATCGTCCAATGGTAGGACATGCGGCTCTGGACCGTAGTATC
>JAJRZO010000035.1 GCA_024275215.1 Candidatus Zixiibacteriota bacterium
AGCTTCGTTCGGGATCTCGAAATCCTTGCCATCGATCTTGTGTAGTTTTCCGGAGAAGCAACATTCTTTTTCCGCGCTGAAATCCCCTGTAATACTCCAGTATTCCTTCGGTTCGAATGCGGTAACCTCAGCTTCGCGCTCACAGATCATCCTGAGCGCAACTGACTGCACACGACCTGCGGAAAGCCCGCGAAGGATTGTTTTCCAGAGAATGGGAGAGATTTGATAGCCGACCAGACGGTCCAGAATTCTTCGCGCCTGCTGGGCATAAACTCTTCTCATGTCGAGGTCAGACGCATCTTCGAGACCTTTGAGAACAGCATCCTTAGTGATTTCGTTAAAGGTAACCCGTTTTACTTCACCTTTGATATTCCCAAGTTTCGTAAACAGATGATAAGCTATCGCTTCTCCTTCACGGTCGGGATCGGGAGCAAGAAAAACCTGTTTTCTGGTCTTTGCCGCCTTGACAATATCTCTGATGATTTGGGCTTTTCCCTTGATGACAGTATAGTGCGGAGAGAAATCGTCATCAACATCAACTCCGAGTTTGCTTTTGGGCAAATCTATAATATGACCCTTCGTGGCCATCACGGTATATTTGCCACCGAGGAATTTCCTCAGGGTCTTGATCTTGGTCGGAGACTCGACTACGATCAATCCGCCTTTCAGGGTTGTAGATGACGTTTTTTTCGTCTTCCTGGCGGATTTCTTCGATGTTGATTTCGGGGCCGTCCGGGTAGTCCTGGTTGCAGCAGCCTTAGTCATACACTCCTCAGCGCGGTTGTCACCTCTTGACTTGGATCTTGCCTTCCGAAAGCTCCTTGAGGGCGACCTCGGTCACCTTTCTCGTGTCGATGACAATAGAATCATCTTCAGGCATCAATTCGAGTTTGGCAAGACGTTCCTCATTCAATTGTCGAGCTTTCTTGGCAGCGATTATCACAGCTTCATAAACATTCTGAGCATTCCTGGTCACATTCTCAAGTGTCCATTCACGAACCTGTTTCATACCATCTCCTTTCTAATCCAATCCTGTAATGTCCAGGCAGAAGGAAAAGTTCCCACTCCGGATAACAGATGAGAGACGACAAGGCCGTGATTCAGACGATCTCCTGATTTCACAGTCACTTGTTCTCTCTTTCGTCCATCACATGAAATCCTTTAGGATACAGTCATCGATTCCATGACTTGCTCAGGGAATTATTATATCGTCACTCAATATTCTGAATCTGTTCTCTAAGTTTCTCGATCTCCTCTTTGAGCAGTACCGACTCGGATGAAATCTCGTAAGCAATAGACTTTGAACCGATAGTGTTGGCTTCGCGGTTTAATTCCTGAAGCAGGAAATTCAGGCGTTTTCCTACAGGGCCATCTTTCTCGATTGTGTCGAGGAATTGTTTGCCATGGCTCCTGATACGCACGCATTCTTCAGTAACATCACATCGTTCCGCAACAATTGCCGCCTCCATCGCCACTCTTTCACCGGGATCGATAACTTCATCGAGCAATTCTCTGATTCTGACTTCGAGCTTTTGCTTGTACTGCTCGACACTCTCATCAGAGAGCTTTTCTATCCTGCCAACGGTATCTGTTATCTTCTTCAGTCTCGGTCTCATGTCCTGAGCGAGTTTCTCTCCTTCACTGACACGCATGGAAATCAGTTCATCTAACGCAACCGACACGGTTTCTTCGACAAGTGAAACATCCAGCTCTGTTCCGCCGACTTGCTCATCCGGCTCAAACACACCCTCCAGATTGATAAGATCAGAGACCTCAACATCTCCCTGAAGAGAGAAACGTTTCTTGAGCGCTCTGAGCGCTCTGATATACTCCTCAGCAGAGCCTTCATTTACGATCAATTTCACAGGTTCGGGTTCCTCAGCTACCCTATTAACAAAACAAAGGACTTTCCCGCGCTTAACCTTAGATGATATCAGTTCTCGAATCTTCGGTTCGAGTCTGGAGAGCATACGAGGAAGTCTGATCTGTGTTTCAAAGAACCTGTTGTTGAGCGATGAAAGCTCAACTGAAATCTTCACACCATCTCTGACTGTCTCTGCCTGCCCATATCCTGTCATACTACGGATCATATCCACTCCCTGAAAGGGCGAACAATACATTCTCTGCGCGGGCTTGTCAACTCTTATGTCGGCCTGATTGGCGCCAATTGGCGCAATTGATTGCAAACAGCTCCCGTAGTTCGCGCAAACTTGGGACGTGAGATTCACCATATTATCACAAAGCCGCCGGAGGAATCGTGAAAGCCCTATGTCCGGCACCGCATTGAATTAGTCGAAGCGCCTTCAGAAACCTGTTGATTATCAACGCGAAAGACTCATCATTAGGGACATGAAACTCTCAGCGATACATATTTCCAAATGGGTGGTAGAAGCCCAAAAAAAATTGATCGGCTCCAGGCTGCATTTTCTTATAAAGGATGAAAGTCACAAACTGGTCAGGTTCGCACTCGGAGCGCCCGGCAATGTGATGCTCGATTACCTGTTTGTGCCGGGCGAGAGCATTCTCTATTTCCATGCGGGGGAAAACCGCAGGAAAGGACGGCAAACAACCAATTTTCTGCCACAACTCGTCGGGATGAAAATCGATAATATCACTCAGATCAACTTTGACAGAATTATTGAAATCGATATTGGAAATGAAAAACAGAAGTATGCGCTTGTGTTCGAACTTTTCGGACCTGCCGGGAATGTTTACCTGCTGGACGAATCGGACGAAATAATCACTGCGCTAAAAGCGCATCAGACCGCTGGCTCTTACAATCCCCCCGAACCGCCGGATGGCTTTCCACCTGACCAAATTAGTATGTCGCTTCTGAAACATCTATTCACTGAATCGAAAGAACAATCTGTCGCTGATCTCCTGAAAAGCGCCATTCGCGGCTGCGACAATTCATTCTGGTCTCTCGCACTCAGCGGGGTAGAATATAACGCTCAGGCAAGCGATCTTGACAAGGATAGACTAGATGCGATCTTCAACAGCATCAAACAGACTTATCGCATGTGTATCGATGAAGATCTTAGTCTCCGCATCGAAAATAACGAACTCCTGTGGACTGACAATGCCAATGATGATCTCACTTTTTTTTCCATCAATGATGCTCTCGCGTATGCCGGTGCCGCACTCGGCAGGCAATTCGCTGTCAGATCGATCCGTCAAAGAATCAGCCACGGGATTCGATCAGGCAGAAAGAGACTCGAATTAAAGCTTGCCAGGCTCGAAAAGTTGTCGAGCGAAGCCGAAGGTGCGGAAATATATAAGAAATGGGCTGAACTGCTGACGATCAACATCGGGAAACTGCGAAAAGGTATGACTTCAGTATCAGTGGTCGATGTCTATGACGACAACCAAAATGAGATCGCAATTCCTCTGCAACAAGACCTCTCGCCATCTGCAAACATAAAAAAACTTTTCAAAAGATACAGGAAGCTCACCGACGGCAGAGATGCGAGCGCCCGCCAGATAGAGATAATCAAGCGAGAACTGGAGAATCTTGAATCATATCGTGAAACACTTGAATCTTCGGAGACTGTCGGCGATCTGCTCGATCTCGAACTTGATATGATCCAAGCTGGTTATCTCAAGAAGAAAAAAGGCTCTGTCGGATCGCACCGGAGTCCTGAAACTCCGTCTTTTCATCCGAGAGAGTATATCACTCGTGCAGGCGAGACTATTCTTGTTGGACGAAATGCAAAAGAAAATGACTATGTGACTTTTACGGCATCGCGAAAATATGATGTCTGGTTCCACTCGCAGCAAACTCCCGGTTCGCATGTTATCCTGAAAGTGAAAGATCGAAATCATCCGCCATCAATGGAAAGCATTCTG
>JAJRZO010000036.1 GCA_024275215.1 Candidatus Zixiibacteriota bacterium
AGACCGAGCGCTCCTTCGGAGCAATATCATCCGGACTTTCATCCCCCGACTCTTTCGGATGTGAGATATTCGGCAAGCGCCGATACAATTCATCCCCATCCGTTGTATGTGGTTTCTTCAATTCGTCCGAAGTCTCAACAACAGCCGGATCAATATCTATCTGCCCTGTTTCGATTTCGTGCGATGTCTTCTCCTCGGTGACAACAGCAGTTTTTCGTGTAGTATCCTGCTGCGTCGATGTAGCGTTGAATTCCTGCGGTGCGCCAGAGACGGCTGTTGGCGAATCTGTAACTTTCGTGATTTTTTCGGGATCACTCGGTTCTGTCGCGGGAGGAGCTGTCGCAACCGCTTGAGCAATGCTCGGCGATCCCGCGCTGGCCGCCGTCCGGTATTCATTCGAATGCTCAGGTGATGGCGTTGTGATTGACGGTTCAGCTACCTGTGCAGGCCGACTGACCGGAGTCGTCTCAGGTTTTCCTGCCTCCCCGGTCAACTGACTGTCAGGATTTGTCATCGTGGAAACTGGTTCGGAAGCCGCAAGACTTGCATCCTCGACCTTCCGGGAAGCCTCTAATGCCTGAGGCGATTTCTTTGCTTTGTCGAGCACCAGTTTGATGACATATTTCAGGGTGTCAAACACACCTTTGCCTGCCGAAGCGCATGCTTCAAATGTCTGCCAGTTATTTTCGTTCATCAGTTCGTCGAGTTCCTGGACACTCATCACATCCGGAAGATCTCGTTTGTTGTACTGCAGCGCGAATGGCAGGTCATGCAGATCGATGCCATACTCTTCGAGATTCTCTTTCAGGTTATTCAGGCTCTCGACATTTTCATCCGCTTTCGCTCTCTGAGAATCTGCGACGAAAACCACACCATCCACACCCCGCAGCACAAGTTTTCTCGTCGCATTGTAGAAAACCTGTCCGGGGACAGTGTAGAGCTGGAACTTCGTAGTGAAACCGTTAATGTCTCCGATGTTTATCGGCAGAAAATCGAAGTAGAGTGTCCTGTCAGCGTCTGTGGCAAGACTTATCAGGTCGCCCTTGGTCTTGCCCGGAACTTTGCCGTGGATATACTGTAAGTTCGTTGTCTTGCCTGACAGCCCCGGACCGTAGAAGACGATCTTGCAGCTGACTTCCCGAGTGTTGTAATTTATCACTACCATAATTTGGGTTACACCATTTTGATTTGTGACAACGCGTTTTTCATTTCGAGTCTGATGAGACCGATGTTGACATCTTTCTCAGCGGTCACAACCAGTATTCCTATATCATTCGATGAAAGGAACAGCTTGCCATTGTCCGCCTCAATCGTAACCTGCGACATGTTTTCCTCATTGAGCCTGTGCAGGGAGCTGTTGACATTAGCCGTAATAGATGCGGCAAGCGCACCAACCGTATCTTCCTGAAATCTCGAATCGAGATCAGAGGCAATCACAATACCGTCGTGTCCGACGATCATACTCCCTGTGATCCCACTGGTGCGGTTGATATCTTCAAGTATTTCAAACATAACTTTCCTCCAGAATTTCATTGACACTCACATTGCCGTATCTCTGTTCGTAGATTCTTTCTATCATATCTGCTGCCTGATTCATCCTGACCTTTTCGAGTTCTTTGGAATTTCGGTCTGCGCAAACCAGCAGCCACATACCGCAAACTTCTGTCGCGTGAATTCTGAATGTATCAAGAGAAAGATCAAATGCCTGCAGTACTACATCGGAAACACGCCGGAGAGACGATTGTATTTGCTCGGTTATCAAAGTGCCAATAGGCGACCAAATATCCCTCAGCGCCAGTTCATCGCCGGAAAATGCCACGGGCAGACCATCCCTGTCGATCAACACCGCAAATTTCACCGCAGACAACTCGCAGACATGTCTGACTGCCGCATCAAATCCTTTCGGAGCCACATCCGGCTGCTCTTCTACCGGCTGGCCAATAACAATTCTCGGAGCATTGGGCTTGCCGATCACTTCTCGTCTGATTTCTTTAACCTCCGGCACAGGCTTTTGCTTTTTAACCGGGTCACGATAAGGCGTGATTGTTATTTTGCCGGCAGTCCGGGTCTCATTTTCAAACATGATCCTGAAAGCGGACATCAACACAAACGGAGTCGTAAGTGTTTGCAGCAAAAGTGCGGGCTTGTAAGCCCATAAACCATTTGCAATGGCTGATCCGGGGCTGAGACCTTTCATAAGGAAAAGCAGTATCGCAAATGCAGTTCCAAGCGCGAGTCTGAATCCGACAGAAAGTATCGCCGCCGTAACGATATTGCGCATCGGGGGACTGCCGAGGAAAACGAAAACCACGGCGCCGTAGAATATCAGCTCAGCCAGTATATACAGGGACAACGGTATGCCAAACTTTAGTCCGAGGTTACTGGGAAAAAATATCAGCGGAACAATCGCTACTATCAGAAATAGCAAGATCGTGTGCCTTGATTCTTGAGCATTTAGCTTCATATCATCACCTCTCAACTTTCCTGAGAGAATCGTAAAGCCTGTTCACCTTCAACTTCAGAGAGCCGAGATTAACATCTGGCCGGCACCGAATGCCAAGGATTCGATCAGGCAGGGCAATGAGCGCCCATGTCCCACTGCTGTTTTCTATCATGAATTCTTTCCAGTCACCCATCTCTATCGTTCCGATTCCGGAGCGGACAAAACGACACGCTTCGGTCAGTGAAGCTGATATTGTTTTCAGGTCAAAACTGTCAGGAGCAATCGCCTCGCCGACAAGTCCATCGTAGTTTGTATAAAAGACGGCTTCGACTCCGGGAAATCTCGAAACCCTGTCGAGAATAGATTCATAAGTGACCGGCTCGTCTTCGCGGTCTTTCCTGTCAGGATCATCAGCTTTTTTCGCTTTCGGGGAAGATTTCAAAAGGGCATCCGCGCCCGCAAGTTTAGCTTTCTTCGATATTTGTCCTTCGCGGATTTTGTCTGCCAGAGATTTCAGGTATTCATTGTCAGGATCAGCAGACCTTAGTTCGCCGAGCCTTGCAGCAGCCTTCGAGTAAAATCCTTGTTCTATAAGGATTTCTGTCTCAAGAAGATCGGTTGCTCTGGAGCGGCCATCCAACCTGATTGCTTCGGTCAGCTCTTTCTCAGCCCAGTCATACATTTTGCGATCATGACTGATCCGAGCCATAACAAGGCGACCTGCACCATAATCAGGGTGCAACCGCAATCCTTGCAGGCAGACCCTGAAGGCTGCATCGAGTTCACCTTTCTTGCGTAAAGCCTCTGCCAAAGCAGCGAAAATCTGCGAGTGTGGGTTTTCTTCGAGAATAGCCTCACACTTGCTGATACGCTCATCAATTGCAACAGTGTCTATCATATAAACTATCCTTAATACAGTCGGTGGTCTCCCGGAATCAACTCAGGACCCTCTTGATTCTTGACACTCCAATCATCAATGTGCTGAGTCCGACCAGGCGTATCAGCATAATTACATTGTCGCTCACACTGGCAATCGAAAGCAGGTTTGTCAATCTGACCACTTCGGCTATAATCAGAATCACGAATGAAATGGCTAATACCTGCCACGCCGATGCAAGCTCTCCGCCCTTCAGGCACGAGAATATCTTGAGGGCTATGAATACACAAATTCCTGTCAGCAGAATCATCAGGATTCCCAGCAGAAGGGATGCTATCGATGAATCAGCCAGTCCGGTAGATGCGTCGGCGATGTCAGGCGCCATGAGCATCAACGCAAATATCGATGGTGGAAAGACTCTTTTCATTTGAAAGCCTCTACAATACTGAGGTTCGTTTGCTCTCTTTCAGCACTCGGAAAATATCCGTCTCAAGGTCGAACTTGGTGCTGACTTTCCGTTTTTCGGCGATTGGGAGAGAAATCTCCTTCTTTATCTCGGACTCGACCGAACGAAGTACGTTCACGCCCAGCAGAGACCTGACAATCGCCAGTTGTTCCGTCAGAATCCAGTTAAGCCCTGTAAGGAGCTTGTGAACTCTGGCTTCTCTCGGTATTTTCTGAATTGTTCTATGAAAACTCGCAAAATTCTCACGCGGATCAGAAGACCTGAAACTCGTGAAATGCGCCCACACGCCTTTCTGATATGTCGCGAGAAGCTCGTTCACCTTTGTGTTATCAGACCCAAGTTTTCGTTGAAGATTGCGGCGTATTGCATCGAAACATGCCGAATAGAGCTTCAGGATCAACCACCAGAGCTGCTCCTCTTCTTTCGGATCATTGATTTCATCCTCCGACCTGGGACCGATATTTTCGATCAGCTTCGCAGCCAGAAGCGCGTGTATCCCCCGATATGTCGGGAACTCTCCAATCGGCGACACTGCAACAATATCACTCAGTGTCCTCTCGCCGTTGATCACTGAGAGCACATTGAACTGTTCGAGCGAAAGCGCAATTTCGTCTGATTTTACCTGAGGTGACATCACCGGCCTGAGCACTTCGTTCTCTTTCGGGAGCGACTTTCTGATTTCGAGCCATTCATCAATCCTGCGAGTTCCCTCCATGATGACATTGATGGTAGACAGATTAACCATAATGTCTTTGATCTGAGGAAGCTTGCCTTCCTGAAAGATGAAATCCCCCGACTCCCACGAGAAAAGGTTGTAGACGATTTCCTCAACCTGTGATTTCAGGCACAATACGATTTCTTCGCGACTGAAAAGCTCCATATCGACAAGAGTCATTCCGATTCTCTTGCCGGAACTTCTCTGCAGCATCAGTGCGCGCTCAAGATCAATCTTGCTGATTCGGCCTCGTCTCAACAGAAGGTTGCCGAGATAATCCTCTTCAGAGTTTCGCGATGACGCATAGATAATGTTGCCATCCTTGAAGCATATTTCCTTCTGCGCTTCGCCCAGAGTTATCGAGAGCACACCTGTTTTCTTGCCAGTCGATAACAACTGCAGGATGTCTGGAAACGATATCGTTTTAAGGTTGCCGGTAAAGGCCATCCGAGTTCCACTTCCAAACGATTTTTAGCCAACATACTATTTCTCTATGGTTATCGGGCGGAGCAGCTTCTATCTTAACCAAGATGATGCAAAAGTGCCTATTGTGCATCAGTTTGAAGTGAAAAGTGTGGGGAAGTTCCCTGAAGGGGTAATCGGATGCTACTTGGCGGATAATGCGGTGGTTACGGACACATCGGTTCCTCCAAAACTCATCCTGATCGCGCCGAGTTTCTGTGTGTCCAGGAGTTGCACTCCGAAACTGTGCATTTGTTGAGCAAGAAAGTCGAGATCGACATGGTCCCTCCACATACGATAATTGTAGATAACAACTACTGATGGCGCAAGCTGCCTGATTCGGTCAAAATACATCGAAACAGAATGATCAGGATACGGCAGAGCAAGAATATCCGATGATGAAATGCTGTCCGCTTCAGGTGAGTTGAGCCAGTCCCAGGAAGAGAGCCACAACAATGCGTGATCTTTCAGCATAACATAAGCCTGTTCAACGCCCAATTTCGATCTCCACAGGTGAATTGAATACTCGCCATCGGATGACGACTCGATTGCCGGCAAAGATTCCATTCCCCGGGCTGTCTGCTTTGATGTATCAATTGTTTCGCTTGATGAACAGATCGCAAACAGCTCCGGTTTGTCCGCACCTTCACCGGAGAGATACGGCATGATTACGCGCTCGACCTGATCGAACCCGTTACTTGATCGTGCGTTTGTCAGCATGAAATCGTAATCGGGCGGAATACGAATGTGCATAGCCGTCTCCTGCCCCAGGTCGAGAAATGTAACCTGCGTATTTGAGCTGACCTCTCTTGCGACGACTCTCCACACGAACATATTCGCCCAGACAAGCACAACCAACAGCAGATAGCGAAGCGACTTTGTCGATCTGAACGCACCATACAGCAGAAACAGTGTAGCGTAGAACAGTATAATATCGGTCAGGCTCGGCGCACCAACTGAGAGCTTCACAACCGGCAACGATGCAAAGAAATCGACAAGCCATATCGAAATATGCAGCGACAACTGTGTAAACACCGCCAGCAGATCACCCAGTACCGGCACCGGTGCAAACAGAACAAGCAGCATCGACATCGTGACTGATAGCGATGCAAATGGTATCACCAGCAAATTGGAAACAAACGTAATCAATGGGATTGTTCCGAAATACCACGCGAGAATCGGAGCAACCATTATTTGCACTACGATAGATGACGCAAGTATCATCAAGCCATATCGAAACATCTTCTTCCATATTCCCGTCACACTGCCTGAGCGTGGCATCATACCTTTCAGGAAATAGACGAGACTAAATGCCGCAGCGAATGACAACTGGAAACCGACATCGAACAGCATCATGGGATTGATCATCAGGATCAGAAGCGCGGCAACCGCAATGATATTCAGCAAACTTGTCTTTCGATAGACAATCCTGCCGATCAGCACAAGCCCGATCATCAATGATGCACGCACAACCGAGGGTTGATTAAACGACAACTGACAGAATACGACTATCACACCAAGCGACAGAATGTCAACAATACGCCGTTTGACACCGGCAAACCTGAACAGGAAAACAAGTGTCCCAATCACAAGCGCGACATTGGAACCTGACACCGCGAGAAGATGCAGTGTGCCGGTATCTCTGAATCTCTTATAAAGTTGCTGAGGGATAAACCTCGTCTCGCCGATCAGAAATCCCGCGACAAGATACTGCTCGCTGCCCGCTAATTTTTTCCTGAAAACATCGAGAATGTATTCTCTCAGTGGTATGATAAATCCTGAGAGGAATCGATTGCCCCCGCCATGTTCGAGCACTCTCGCCTGCTCGCTGTGTTTCACGCTGATGTACGAGTTGATACGTTTGAGCATCAAGTATCGCCTGTAGTCGAAACCGTGGAAATTTCTTTTCTCGATTGGAGTACCAAGATAACCTTTCACGGCAATCTTATCAGCATAGTTGAAACGATCATCGAGATAAGCAATTCGCACGAGCAACAATCCCGATGTCGGGATCGGTTCATCGGTGATGTACAGGGTATCGCATTCCACGGTAAGATAGGTCTTATCCGGGCGCATATCCGGTTCTCTTACAATCCGACCGATCACCATCACCTGCTCAGGGAGATCGTTGAAACCGGAGATATGATTCGGAGGAAAATTAACAGCGCTTAAATTATACCTGAAAACACCGAGCAGGACAAGGCTGACAGCTCCGATGGAAATAAGCCAGCGAATCGATTTCCTGTACAGCGCGATTAGTACACCAACAAGCGCAACTGTAAGAATACAAAACGAAATAAAATCAGCGGGATGAAAAACAGTTCCGGCAAGTATTCCGAGAATAAGAAACAGGCAGGCTGCCGCGGCAGGATATTTCAGCATTATTTCGATTTCCGAATCAGGGAAAACAAAGAATTCAACTCTGTCATCCTGAAAACTTTCGCAATCAACAAGTAAACCCCGGCTGTCACCGAGAGCATCACCAGAGTGTATACGAGCCAGTCGAGTATGCTTCCGTTGATCGTGTCAAGCGGAATTGCGCGCTGCCCCAGAATCAGCAGGATCGATATAACAATTGCCGACAGCACGATCTTTGCAATTGATCTGCCAAAGTCTTTAACGGAAAAAACAGGAATTCGGCGACATAACAGTGCGAGGAGCAAAAGAAAATTCAGCGAGCCTGAACATGCGACAGCGAGGCATAGTCCTCTGAAATCGAGACTCCTTATGAAAAGCAGGCTCAGAGCGATATTAACTATAACTGATGCCACCGACACCACGACTGGAATTCGTGTTTCTTTCATAGCATAAAACATCGGGACAGTAATTCGCACGCCGGAAAATGCAAACAGGCCGATAGCATAAAAAGCCAGAGCCGATGCCGTGTTAACCGTATCTGCGTGGGTGAATTGGCTGTGCTGATAGAGCA
>JAJRZO010000037.1 GCA_024275215.1 Candidatus Zixiibacteriota bacterium
CAACGATCAGCCATTGTCAGATGATAGTCAACAAACATACTCTCCTGAAGATTTAGAGCCAGAGACTTCCGAGAGCGAACCGGATGCAGAAGATAATCCAGTGTCTGCACCTCCATTTGGTGACGCAAGTTTCGCCCCCATACAATCAGACAAATCCGACGAAGACGAAAAGCACCTTCCACTGGCTGCACAATTCTCCGGTTCAAAACTCTATTTCGACAAATCGACAAAATTCTCCGAAGGGGAACATGTCATCGTAGGAAACAAATCCTACAGCCTTCACCCCAGAAAAAAAGATTACAAAACTCTGACTCTCATAGGCACTCTTGCCACGGTCATCATCCTCCTGCTTGTTTCAAGCATTGTCAAGAGTGGATCGGAAATGGTCGACCCCTCGCTTGTCGGTGTTGTGGTCGATGAATCGAATCACCGTGTCCTTACTGATGTGAAGGTCACGATTCTCGAAACTGGCAAATCGGTCACAACCAATCAGGACGGCATGTTCATTTTTGACATGGTTCCTGAAGGGATTTACACGATTCATGCCGAGACGCCATTTTTTGAGGCGGCACAAGCCACAGTGCAACACGGTAATAATCGCAATTCTCTTATCGCAATAGACATGCGCTCGTCGAATCGCGCAGATATGTCAAACGATATCACAGAGGATCAAGTCGCTGCTTCCGAAACGCCTAAAAAAGAGAAAGTTGCAAAATATGGCGTCCTGGACATCGCAACAGAATTCGACGACGCGGAGATATTCCTCGACAACAGGAGTTACGGCAAAGGATCGCGCAAAATCAGAAAAGTCTGGGCTGGCAAACACAAACTCATTGTGAAGCTCGACGGATACAATTCATTTGAACAAACGGTCAGGATCAAACCCAACAAGACAACTAAAGTGACCGCAGAGCTTGTTGAAATTCCGAAAGAGGCTCCCCCTGAACCGACTGCTGAGGACTATATCCGTGCAGGCGATCAGGCAATGGAAAACCGTAGTTATTATGCGGCGATTGCCGAGTATAACGAGGCTTTGAAACTTGACGCAAGTGCGAAAACGTATGTCAAACGTGCAGGAGCTTTCAGGGCTGCCGGTCATCCCGATGATGCAATCAAGGACTTTATGAAAGCGGGCAGAATGTTCGCATCAGTTGGTCAGGTAAGTTCCGCCATTTCGGCTTTTTCAAATGTGCTGGATATGAATCCAGATCATCTTTCGGCTCTCAGAGCCAGAGGTTACGCGTATATACGAAGAGGTGAGTATGAACTCGCCCTCGCAGACTTCAAGTCCGCGTGTGACGAAAACAAAAAAGTGTATGAGAACTTCATCGGGCTGGGAGACGCCTACTCTGTGCTCGGCAAGTATAAAGAGGCAATCAAGGCTTACAAAAAAGCTGAGAAACTGACCGATGACAAATCCGATGTATATGCGCTCATAGCATTGGCAAGTTTGTCGAGAGGAAAAGAAAAGGACGCGAAAAAATACTATCATAAGTTCATCGAGGCAGCGAGTCCGGAAGTTGAGAATAAGTACTCGCGAGATCCTGATTGGCAGCGTCTGAAAAAACTGGCGTCACGCAACTGATCTTGTAAGTCAAATGTATAATCTTTGTAAAAAGGAGAAGCGATGAGCTTCTCCTTCATTTATTATATATAAATGAGTTCTCTCCCGCCCATCCTGCAATAATAACGGGCACTGTACGCACCGCTTTTTTCTTCCAAAATCCATTCCAGCAGTTATATTCGATCCGTGTCGAATATGATTGCAAGTATCGTTTGTGGCGGAACGCCGGTTTCTGCCAGTGTCCTGAAAGAATATTGCGCCAGGTCTGATATCGTAATCGCCGCCGATGCTGGTTTCGATTACATGAAACGAATCGATCTCAGGCCTGATGTTCTTGTCGGGGATATGGATTCCATCGCCCCTGAATCACTGAATGATGTCAACGGGATCGAGGTCATACGGTTTCCCTGCGACAAAGACAGATCCGACACTGAGATTGCCGTCGAACTGGCCATGACGAGAGGCGCGGACAGAATAATCCTGCTTGCGGGTACGGGACTCAGGATGGATCACTTTCTGGCGAACATGAGTCTGTTAGCCAGACATCCCGGCAGAGTCATGATGGCTGATGATTCATCAACAGCGTTTTCCATCGGCGGCGGCCACAGCAAATGTACTGTGAAAAATTGTGCAGGAACGATATTTTCAACTATAAGTTTCGGATTGTCTGCAACAAACGTGGTCATTCGCGGCGCAAAATGGGAAACGACAGGCATCGATCTTTTCCCCGGCTCACTCGGCCTCAGTAATATTATCACATCAGATTCATTAATAGTCTCTGTCGGATCAGGAAACCTGATTGTGATTGTCGAGTGTAGCGATGAACATGTGAGGTTTGACATGAATCAGATTGAATAGAAATAGAAGTAAACTGTACATTTAACAGAATTGATGAATGAAAAATCGTATTTCTGAAACATTCGGCGGATTGTACCGTCTGAAGAAACATGAATGCTGAGAGGGAGGAAATCATGGTCCCCGGTGAAGAAGAGGTCAACGGCCTCCCATATATCGAAATGAATCCTGCAGCAAGATTCACGAATATCTTTATTTCGCCCACAGAAACATTCATGAGTCTCACCAGAAGCACATGGGCATGGGTCATCCCGATAGTCATAGTGTTCCTGGTCGGCATGGCGTCATATTCATTCCTCAAGCCTATTGTCATCGATGAACAGATTCGCAGAATGGAAAATGCCCCTATGTTCAGTTCGATGTCCGACAGTCAGAAAGAAGAAATCATGACGAAAACGCGTGAGAATATGGAGAACCCGCCAATCTGGCAATGGGCAATCGCGCCGGTGGGATCAATAGCTACAACTCTGATAATCAGCGCAATTCTTCTGCTCATCGGCAATATAATTCTGGGAGGAGATGCGAAATACGTCGGTATGCTTCATGTCTATTCATTTGCGACACTGATATCAGTTCCAGAGACCATAGTAAAAGCCATACTCATACACTTAAAGCAATCAATGGATGTTCACACGAGTCTGGCGCTAATCATGCCTTCAGGCGACACGACCAGTTTCCTGTACAATTTTTTTGATAAAATGGATATTTTTACAATTTGGCTGTTAGCTGTAGTGACTATAGGTATGAGCGTTTTTCTTCCGAAAGTGCAGTTGAAGAAAATAGGTGTCTGGGTGGTAGTGTTTTGGCTGATCTGGGTTATATTGAGTGCCCTCGCATCGAAATTCACAGGTGGAATGTTTGGAATTTAGTAATAGGAGTATCACCAATGAAATGCTGTAACAGGCATCTCTTACTGACATGTGGAATTGTATTTCTGGCAGTCCTGACTCTTGCCGCATCTGCTGCGGGACAGTCTGACATTCTCACACTCGACCAGTGCATCGAGAAAGCCCTGAATACTGATCTGAGCGTAATAAGAGCTGAGAGCAGCCTTAAACAATCAGAGGCTAATCTTTTGTCTGCTTATGGAGCATTTCTGCCGACACTCGATCTGAGCCTGACCCGTTCATTGACGAGAAACGATCAGACGCGAATTTTCGACTGGGCTGAACTCAGCTTCAGGGATTCCAACTACACTGAAAACAGCCATCGAATGTCTGCGCGTTTTGAGGCACGGTTTACGCTTTTCGATGGCTTTGGCAACTGGACAAATCTGGCGAGTTCGAAGGCAAGCAAGTCAGCGGCAAAGTACAATCTGTCTCAGGCGCAGTTAATCGCCATTTACAACATCAAAACAAAGTATTTCGGACTCCTGCAGGCTCAGGCTTTGCTCGAACAAAGGGAAAAAGCAGTGGAACGGTCTGAAGAACTTATGAAGATATCCGAGACCAAATTTGAGCTGGGTTCTTCATCCAAATCCGATGTTCTCAAAGCGAAAGTCAGGCTCTCGGAAGCCCGGTTGAACCTGCTTACCGCAAAAAACAATGTCGCTACGGCACAGGGGGATCTCAACTACGCCATTGGAAATGATGTTGATAACGACATCACCGTTGCAGAATACGAAGCTGCTGATGTAAGCTTGACACTTGATGAAGTAACCAGAACAGCCATCAGTTACAATCATGAATTGCTCTCCGCCAGAGAGAACCTCAACGCGGCAAGAAACAATCTCAAATATGCAAGGAAGAATTATCTTCCAAACCTCAGTTTCTACGCATCAAAAGACTGGAATCGCAGCAAATCGGATGTATTCCCCGATGAATCCTGGGGCAATGCTCAAACTTTTACCCTTGCCGGTACCGTATCATTCAACATTTTCAACCGGTTTTCCACGAGACGCAGCACGGGAATCGCTAAGGCAAACCTTCGAACCGCAGAATACGAAGTCCTTGACACGAGGCGTGATGTTGAACGTCAGGCGAGAGAGGCATATCTGAATGTGCAGCTCAAAGCAAAGGCACGCGAACTTGCTGATGAAAGGCTCGAATCTGCAAGAGAGGATTTCAAATTAGAACAGGAGAAATACACTCTCGGAGCAGCGACAATACTTGACATTCTTACCGCGGAAGCAAATCTGATGGAGGCTGAGGCTGACAAGGTTGCGAAGAAGTATGACTACTATCTCGCAATTGCCCGCTTGCAAACAGTAATGGGTACTCTTGAATAACGAAAGTAGGTGACCTCAAGTGTCTGAACAGAATCCCGAACGAAGCGCCGGCATTCCGAAAAAGAAATCGAAGAAAAAGCTTTTCATCATAATCGGAGCGGTGCTGCTCGTACTGATTATCATCGTTGCCAATCTCGCATCGTCTTCCAACAATGTTTCGAAGATTACTGCCGGATACGTTACGAGAGGCGACATCATCTCCAAAGTAACTGCGACCGGTCGTGTCCAGGCAAAGACCGAGGTCAAAATACAGTCATCGGTGATGACCAGCATCGTCGAATTGCCTGTCGAAGAAGGTTCAATCGTAAAAGCGGGCGACCTCCTTGTAAAGCTGGATCAGACCCGCTACAAAGCTGCAGTACGAATGGCAAAAGCGACTCTTGCATCAGGCAGGGCTAATATGAAACAGAACGAAGCGAATATGCTTGAGGCTAAACTCGCGTATGAAAGAGCAGTTCCGCTTTTCGATAAAGAGCTGTTGTCGGAAGAACAAATGATCTCTGCTGAGACAGCTTACGAAGTGGCAAAGGCCAGATACGAGGCAGCGAAATATCAGGTGCAGCAGTATGAGGCGAGTCTTATTCAGGCACAGGACGAACTCGACAAGACTATCCTGACATCCCCGATCGATGGGATCATCACAGACCTTAACGCCGAAGTCGGCGAGATCGTACTGGTCGGCACCATGAATAACCCGGGAACTGTCATCATGACGGTTTCTGATCTCAGTGTGATCGAGGTTGAGGCGGAAGTCGATGAAACTGATATCGCAGCGGTCGAACTCGATCAGAAAGCCGCGATCAAGGTTGATGCTTTCCCTGATACAACTTTTGATGGCTATGTCACTGAAGTCGGTAATTCCGCAAAGATTTCCGGTTTCTCATCTCAGGATCAGGTAACAAATTTCGTCGTCAAAGTTCAGTTTGCCGAAACACATGACAAGATTAAACCCGGAATGACGGCTGAAGTCGATATTACAACGGCTGAACATTTCGATGTCCTGCGAGTGCCGATTCAGGCGATCGTTATGAGAGACAAACTTCCTGATGAGGATTCGACTGGTCAGGAGAAAAACAACTCTGGTGAAAGCGCTGCCAGTGCTGACAAATCCGGAGACAGAAAGTCCGGCGTCAAAGAGAATGAGGAATACGAAGGAGTGTTCGTTATACAGGACAACATTGCATTATTCACGCAGGTAACTACCGGAATCGCGGATCAACAGAAAATCGAAGTAGTCACAGGACTCGAAGACAGTACCCAGATCGTCGTAGGCCCCTATCGAATGCTGCGAAAGTTGAAACACGGTGAGAAGGTTTCTATCGAGAAAACCCTTGAAGACGAAGAATAGGATGGAAGCTGCAAAATATGCTGATCGAAACAAAGGACCTTTGGAAAACATACATCATGGGATCAGAAAAACTCCACGCTTTGCGAGGGGTTGATCTCAACGTTGAAAAAAACGAATACCTTGCCATCATGGGACCGTCGGGGTCAGGCAAATCAACGCTGATGAACCTCATCGGCTGCCTCGACACGCCAACCCGCGGGACATATATGCTGAACAACCAGTTGGTGTCCGACCTTAATGACGATGAACTCGCAAGAATCAGAAACAAAGAAATAGGTTTCGTATTTCAGACATTCAACCTTCTTCCGCGCGCGTCAGCGCTTCACAATGTAGAACTTCCACTGATTTACAGCGGTACCGATACCGCAATACGAAGGCAGCGCGCAATCGAAGCGATGGAATCCGTGGACCTGGCTGAAAGGATGTACCACAAGCCGACTGAACTGTCAGGCGGCCAGAGACAGCGAGTCGCAGTGGCACGCGCACTGGTCAACAATCCATCTATTCTGCTTGCTGATGAGCCAACGGGAAACCTCGACACTGCTACAGGCAAAGAGATAATGGCTCTCTTTGACAAACTTCACGCTGACGGGCACACAGTCATAGTCGTCACACATGAACAGCATATAGCCGAGTATGCTGAGCGCATCATACATATTCTCGACGGCAAGATCGAACGCGAGGAAAGGCGAAGCACGTCCGCGACCACATGAAACTCTGGGATATCATAGTTCTGGCATCGCAGGCGCTGAAAGCGCATCTGCTGAGGACTTCTCTTACAATCCTCGGTGTATTGATCGGGGTAACATCGGTTATTGCCATAGTCTCGATCATCGAGGGGATGAATTCACGCGTCTCGGAATTGATCGCCACTATGGGACCTGCAACATTCACTGTCGATAAGTTCGGGATGATAACATCGAACGAACAATTTTTCAAGGCGCTCAAGCGCAAAGACCTGACAATGGCAGATTTCAGAGCTATCAAAAAGGATTGTCAATCCTGCGACGAAGTTGGAGCAGCGGCCAATACTGTTGATAAAGTCAAATACGGAAACGAAAAAATGAATAACACTCAAGTTTCAGGTCTGACTGCTAACTTCACTGATATTACTGAATTTGAGATTGATGAAGGCAGGGGAATTTCCGAATTCGAAAATGATCATTCGCGTCAGGTAACGGTTCTTGGCGCAAGTGTGTCGGAACAACTTTTCCCACTTGGGAATGCTATCGGCAAAAAAGTCAGAATCGGGGGAAACAAGTATTCTGTAATTGGAATCGCCAAGCCCCGCGGAGCTATTCTTGGTAACGACCTCGACAAATTCGTTATTATCCCACTGACAACTCTGAGAAAATACTTCGGTACAGGAAGACATTTGCAGATCATGGTCAAAGCTAAATCTCCGGAGACGATCCAGGAGACAATTGACGAAGTAAGAATGATGCTCCGCGCCCGACGTCACGTGGCGTACAATGAAGACGACGATTTCGCGATTGTAACTTCAGACGCTATCATGGATATGTACAACAAAGTTACGTCAGCCGTGCGAGTTACAGCGATTGCGATTCCTGCAATAGCTCTGGTTGTGGCCGGAATCGTTGTGATGAACATCATGATGGTTTCTGTTACCGAGAGGACGCGTGAAATCGGAATCCGAAAATCACTCGGTGCGCGACGGAAATTCATTATGTTGCAATTCGTATTTGAGGCATTGATAATGTCTGCTGTCGGCGGATTCATCGGGATTGCACTCGGATTGATTTCAGCGAAAATACTTGCAGATGCGGGAAGTCTGCCATTTGTAATCTCACCGGTTGCAATCGGTGGGGGACTGGTTGTTTCCACCGGCATCGGCATTATATTTGGCCTCTATCCTGCAATGAAAGGATCGAAACTCGATCCGGTTGAAGCTATGAGGCACGAGTAATGACTCTGACTGAAGGCGCACAGGGAATCCGTATCGCGCTCGATTCGATATGGGCGAACAAGTTCAGATCGTTTATGACTATTCTCGGTGTGTTGATCGGTGTAGCCTCTGTGATCGCGATGGTTGCAATTATAAATGGCGTCGATAATTCAGTGAAACAGACGATCGAGAAACTCGGATCAAATGTTCTGTTTATCTCTCGCTTTCCACCAAATACCGACTATTCCAACCTTTCGGATGAGGAACGCCGACGCAAACCGATTACTTATGAGGATGCGGAGGTTATCAAACAGCGATGCCCATCGGTTGACGGTGTCGCGCCCCAGAATTACTATAGAAAGCCGGGGGGCAATGTCGCAAAGTATAAGGACAGGGTGATCGAGAATCCAAGTCTTTTCGGAACATTGCCTGATTACGAAAAAGTCAACAATGTATATGCTGAACAGGGGCGATTCTTCACAGAAATGGAGACCCGGCACGCGGCAAGAGTCTGCGCAATCGGTTGGGATGTCTCAGATGGTCTTTTCCACGGTATTGACCCCGTCGGTAAAACAATCACTGTCAACAATACCAAGTTTAAGGTCGTCGGAGTCATGGAAAAGCGGGAGATGTCATTCGCAAACTCTCCGAATAATTACATTGCAATTCCACTGACAACATTTATGCGAATTCACCCGGGGGAGAAGGCTCTCTGGCTCGCTGTTTCCGCCGATTCTCCTGACCACCTCGATCAGGCGCGGGAAGAGATCATCAATGTGCTAAGACTACACAGAGGTGTGCCGTACGACAAAGAAAATGACTTCGCGATTTTCTCACAGGAAAATATGGTTGATCTCTGGGAGAGCATCACCAGCACAATCGTGACAGTAATGATCGTAATATCATCGATTGGCTTGATGGTCGGCGGCGTCGGAGTGTTGAATATAATGCTCGTGTCAGTGACTGAAAGAACTCGAGAGATCGGTGTTCGTAAAGCCATCGGAGCAAGAAAAGCGAATATTTTGTTCCAATTCCTGATCGAGGCTGTCACACTTTCCTGCACGGGCGGAATTGTCGGAATCCTGTTCGGCCTCGCTATCAGCCTGCTGATAACTACGACAACGGGACTTCCATTTGCCATTCCAGTTGTCGGAATTCTGCTTGGTTTTTCAGTTTCTGTTGGCGTTGGATTGATCTCAGGAGTCTATCCCGCCTACCGGGCGGCGCGGGTTGATCCGGTGGTTTCTCTGAGATACGAATAGCCTGATTTTATTCTTGCTTCATTCGAACGCCTTCTTTTTACTGTAAAATATGCTACTGACTAAACCATATTGTTCTTATTTCGTTATAATATACAGGAGCGCGTAAGTTTTGCAGACACTGGCAGGAGTCGGATGATGCCTCGAATATTTTCATTAGTGTTATCGCTGACAATAATATTTATTTCGGCGTTCTCACTCTTTGGACAAACCGGTTATGTGGACGAGAGTGCTCTGGACGAGCCATCTTTTGAGTTCAGTTTCGCTACGTTCAGATCTGACACAAGCGAAAACAATGTAAGGCTCGAAGTTTACTACAAGATATATAATGACGGATTGCAGTATTTCAAGCATGGTGACAAGTTCGTAGCAGAATACAGCATCAATGTGATCGTATTTGACGCCAGGAAAAATCAGGTAACAGGCTACTCTCGCGAGCGCAAATATGAGGTGGACAACTACCGTGAGACTACCAACGGCGCGAGCTATCTGATCAATCAAATCGATTTGCAGGTGCCCAAAGGCAAGTACAAGGTTGTGTGCAAACTGATAGACAAACTGAGTGAGAAAGTCTCTACTATTGAGAAAGACCTGATTGTTGATGATCTGTTCAGGGATAAAATCGACATCTCCGGAATCGAACTGACAAGTAAAGTCGAACCGGTCGGAACTAACAAGTCAGCATTTGACAAGGCAGGACAAAGAATCATCCCATTTGTATCCGCAGGCATCAGCGGTGAGTCAGACAGAATCTCGTTCTATGTCGAAATATACAATAACTTCGACGAACCGAAAAAAGTAAGATTAGAATACAAAATAAACAATCAAAGATCAAAATCGCTTTACAAGGACAAATTCTCTTTCGAACTGACACAACCAGTCACGAGACTGATCAAAGAGATACCTATGGACAAACTCGTTTCTGGAGAATATGAGCTTACTTTAGACCTTAAATCCGGTCGCGGCAGGAAACTTGCTCAGCGCAAGACCCGTTTTGTGGTTGCCTGGTCTCTGAAAGCGCTCGTTCACAATGATTTCAAGAGAGCTGTAGCACAGCTTGCGTATGTCGCATCCAGTGACGAGATGGAAGAACTATTACGAACTCCACCGGATAGCCAGTTCGAGGCATTCGAGCGCTTCTGGAAAAGACACGACAAGTACCCCGATACTCCTGAAAATGAATCCCAACAGCTATATTACAGGCGGATCAGGCATGCCAACACACATTTTTCTGTAGTCAATCAGGAAGGATGGGAAACCGACAGAGGAAGAGTTTATATTATTTACGGTGAGCCTGATCAGGTCGAGAGATACCCGTTCGAACTTTCCAGTGTTCCATATCAGGTATGGTATTACTACAATCTGGCAAAAAAATTCGTATTCGAGGATTCTCATGGTACCGGTGACTATTACTTACAGTATCCATTTGACGGCAGATACGGCAATCTTCCAGAGAAGTTTGGCGACTTTGAATAGTAGCTGGAGGTGAGATGAAAAGACTCGCGACTGTGTCACTCGTACTCTTTTTATTAGTCATTCTTTGCGGAGTTCGACAGGCTGATGCACGGAATGATAAATTGAATGTCTGGTTTGACTACGCATGCTACGACTTCACACCATCACATGACAGTACTCTCGTGGAATTCTACTACGCTCTCCAAAGACATCAGCTGACCTTCGCATATGTTGATTCGGGTTTCGAGGCATCCGCCAGAATCTGGATCGAAATCCTCGACAGTGAATTACAGGTTGTTGACACACTCTACAAGAGGATTGTCACATTTGTCCACGAGCCAAAAGAGATAAACAATCACCATATAAAACTGGCCGACCAGATGGAAATACTTGTCATCCCAGGAAAGTACACTGCGAGATTGCAGGTCGGAGACGTAGAATCACAAACAGGCAGTATCCCGCTTTCAGGGAAACATGGGGAAAGGGACTTGACTATTACGGTTCCCAGATTCAGCGATACCGAGCTGTCGATGTCTGGCATCGAACTGTCGTACAAAATCAATCTTCTTCCACTGGAAACCGAGAGCAGGGACTATCGTTCGATTGACAAAAGTAACAGGCGTATCATTCCCAACCCATCGAGGATATTCGTATCTGATGACAGCATACTTTGTTTCTACAGCGAAGTCTATAACCTTAAACAAGACATGAACGAAGGTGAAGGCAAGTATTATCAAGTCGGATGCAAACTGCTCGACTCCTATGGAAAGATCATCTCGGACTACGGGAGAAGGAAACTTCTCAAACCCGGAGATCGGGCAATCGTATCCTCAGCAATCGACATAAGCGACATTCCGGATGGCAATTATGTTCTCAAAATCGATGTGACTGATGGTGCAACGAACAGAACAACCACAGCATCAAAATCAATCCAGTTATTCAGCAGCACTATGGAACTCGCACCGGACAGGATCGTGACTGAGTTTACTGAGGAAGATGCCGAGTATCTGACTAAGGTTCTGAAGTACGCGCTGAACTACGAGCAAAAAGAAATGCTCAAGAAACTCGATCTTGCCGGTAAAAAAAGATTCTTCGACGACTTCTGGAGCCGGAGCGATCCTGATCCCACAACACCGGTCAACGAATTCAAAGTCGAACTCTTCCGCAGGTTTAACTATTCGAACGAACATTTCTCTGTCGGAATAGTCGAGAAAAATGATGGCTGGCAAACCGACCGTGGGCGAGTATATATCATCTATGGCGAACCAGATGAGATTGAGAATTACCCATCAAGTGAAGATATAAAACCATTTCAAAAATGGAACTACAACAAAGTGTTCAACCAGGGAGCCAGATTTTTTATTTTTGAGGATGAGACCGGTTACGGCGATTACAGACTGGCTCATTCCAATGCTGATGGCGAACCATTCGATATTGAATGGGATCAGAGAATCAAGTCCGGCAGACTCAACGAATTCTG
>JAJRZO010000038.1 GCA_024275215.1 Candidatus Zixiibacteriota bacterium
ACACGGCAGCACAGCTACCGTGTGCACTTTACGAGGCAACTTAACTTTTTCAACACGCCTGAAGGCGGGGGCCCATTTAACATCAACGCATTCAATGGATTCCCGCCTGCGCGAGAATGACGCTACTTATTTCCGTAAACAGAATTACCTGTATTTCACATATTTGGGGACAGCCTCACCACATCTGCCGGTATTATTAAGAATGCCTGCTGCCTATTCCACTTCATTGTGAGTATTGCCTTGACACGCCCAATCCCAACAGTATCTTGGCGTGAATGGATCTGTCCATCTCAACATGCTACGATTATCGAATCCCTTTACATGAATCACTGCAACTTATTCGCAATGCCGGATTCGGCATGATTTCACTCGGCGGTAAACAAGCACATTCTCAATATCACAATGAGTAGGGACGTGCAAGGTTGAAGACGCTGGTCGAGCAATCAGGAATCACAATCGATTCGATACATGCTCCGTTCGGATCGACAACAGATATCTCCGAACCTGAGGATGTTCTTCGCAAAGCTGCGGTTGTTGATGTTGTTCGTTCTATTGAGTCATGTGCCTACCTTGGCGTGCGAACACTGATCCTGCATCTGAACGCTACGAGAACTGACGATATTTCTCAACGGCTCAAGTCTGTCAGAGCGAGCGTGACAACTTTGCTTAGTGTTGCACGAAAGCACGGAATTCAACTCGCTGCGGAGAATCTTCCCGGCGGCAACTCCCTGACGATACTCAAGTATGCGCTCGAAATGTTCGACGATGAGCATCTGGGACTTTGTTTCGATACCGGCCACGATGCTCTTGATTCTGATGCAATCGAACTGATTGGTACATTTGGTGAGAGGTTGTACGCCATCCATCTGCATGATAACGACGGCAGGGAAGATTTGCATCAGCTCGCGTTCGATGGATCCTATAATTTCCCGAATCTGGCGGCACAACTGAACAAGGGGAGAGTGCTTTGCCCGATCACGATAGAAGCCGAAGTTCATCATTCCACCCGCAAGACCCCTGAAGCATTTCTTGCATCCGCCAAAGAAGGCGGTATGAAATTTATCGAGATGCTGAAAGGCTGATCGCCACGGTTTCCCTTTCAATTTTCCCGTAATGTTATTTCTGCTTGCGTACATCCGATTCGTTGGTTTCATTCCATGTCATAGTTTTAGGCTTCTGTCGGAAGGTGATCTGGCAGTATGATTTTGCATCCTGAAGGAGAAATTAAGAGATGAAAATATCAGTTTTCGGTCTTGGATATGTCGGCACGGTTACTGCCGGCTGTTTTGCGGTATCAGGCCATGATGTGACAGGCGTCGATATAAGTCAGTCTAAGATCGATAGCGTGAATGCCGGTCGATCCCCGATCTATGAGACAGGAATGGACAAGTTGATCGCCGATGCTCACGACAGCGGAAAACTCAAGGCGACATTCGACGCGCGATCGGCTTTGCTCGAATCTGACATTTCGATTATAACCGTAGGCACGCCATCGAAGGAAGACGGCAGTCTCGATATGACATACTTGAATCGCGTCTGCACCAAACTCGGCCAGGTGTTTGCCAACAAAGACGAATTTCATACTTTTGTGATTAGGAGCACAGTCCTTCCCGGTATGTGTGAGGAATTGATCGTACCACTCATTGAAGACGCATCAGGCAAGAAAGTATTTCTCGATTTCGATGTCTGCTACAATCCTCATTTTCTCAGAGTTGGATCACTCGTGGATGATTTCAACAATCCGCCCTATACTCTCATCGGCCAGCAGGACGATAGAGCGGGAGACCGTGTCGCAAAACTTTTCGACAGCTCAGTTGCGCCGATTGTCAGAACCTCGATCAAAACAGCGGAGATGATGAAATATGCGGCTGATGTCTATCATGCGTCAAAGATATGTTTTGCCAATGAGATGGGTGCGATATGTAAACAGCTCGATGTCGACTCGCATGAGATGATGCACCTGCTTCGTCTTGATGAAAGACTGAATGTCTCAGGGGCGTATCTGGAGCCTGGTTTCAGCTATGGCGGACCATCGATTCCGAAAAGTATCAGGTTGCTCCTGAATGATTCCGGCCTGCCGGATGATGATCTTCCTATGATGGTTTCTTTCTCCCTGTCTAACGAAGCCCACCTGCAGAGAGCACTCAGGATGATCCTCAAAACTGGTGCGAAGAAGATCGGGATTGTCGGGCTTGCATTCAAACCGGGTACGGATGAAGTCCGTGAGTCGCAGATGGTGAAGCTTGCGGCGTCGCTTATT
The DNA here is from genome assembly GCA_024275215.1 of Candidatus Zixiibacteriota bacterium. GTDB lineage: Bacteria > Zixibacteria > MSB-5A5 > JAABVY01 > JAHJOQ01 > JAJRZO01. The sequence continues at coordinate 2,261 of JAJRZO010000038.1, forward strand.
GAACGGGATATCGACATTATGATCTTCGATGAGGGTATTTCTCTTGCCAATCTTGTCGATGCAAACAGGGAATATGTCGAATCAAGGCTTCCGAATATCGCCGATCTCATGGCCGGATCATTCGATCAGTTATACAATTTCGCGGATGTTATTGTACTTGGCCACAAACTTGACTCTCTTGAATATCTTGCGAGTTTTGATACCGATAAGACCATAATCGATCTGGTGCGGATTTCAGAAGATCTTTCCGACACCGGTGGAAACTACGAAGGCTTTTGCTGGTAGATTTCGCGCCTGATTTGGGAACTTGCAGGCGGGGCACATGAGCGGTTACAGAATAAGTGTAGTTCTAATCTCGCTGGTTGTATTACTTCTGGTTGTAGTCTGTATTCGACTCGACAGCAGTCTTGGCGAAATATCCCTTAATTCATATCTTATCTGGGAATTCTCCACCCAACCCGACAGGATCATGTTAGAACAGCCGCGCGATTTACTTGTCTGCGTCGTGTGCGAACTTCCTCAGGATGGGATGAGCGAACAAATCGAACAGGTGATGGATAGCATGACCCGGATTGCTAAAAATCATGTTGATTACACCGGTCGCAATTTCAGATTCACATTCGCGTGTCCCGTATACAACTGGAATGAGTCCGAAATGACGCGACTCAAAGACTGGTGCGCAACAGATCTCGGTGAAATTGAGTTGCTCATGCCGTCGGATTATCCTGGTACAGACAGTCTTCGGTGGTTGCTTGAGAAGACGGTTTTGTTCCCGGGTCGCTCACGTTTTGCAATCATACGACAAGCCGGGCAGCCTTCCAATAGCAGGACTCGGCGTGACACAAAGGCGGAACTGATTCTTTTACGAGACTTCGGTTGCTATGCCGACCTGAGTTTTCCTGATCCTGCGAGCAGTTTGCAGCCTTTACGGATCAATTCGATAACTTCGGTTTCTCATCAGGCTGACTCCGACAATCCTTACGATGATGCTATACCGATCAAGTCCGGTACTGTGTCTTTTGGCGATTTGTTTGTAATCGATGGTCCGACAATCATCGACTGGGCGAACTGGAACGATCTGTTTAGTCCGACTGTGGATTTTGGAAGGCTATCATATAACTCGCCTCCAGACACTGCACGGATCGACAGATGGATCAGGGCAAATGTTCATGTTGATGGTCAACCGAACTGGGTTTTCGTAAAACTGATCCTGAGTGATGATTTCCTGACAGACTCATCGTTGAATCTGCTCAATTCATATGATCAGGTTTTGGATTGTCTCGAAAGGCGATTTGTTGATGGTGATGAATTTCGGTTGCACTATGTCACGGCACATGAGATGTACAATATTGCAAGAGCGGCAGAAGCCGGAAAGATCGGTTCCGCCGCTAATTATGTTGATTACAAGTTGACGCCCTGATTATAATTTACTGACAGTCTGCACAGGGCGATGGCCCGCCACCGAAGATGTATTGAATCAGATACACAACATCATCGATGTCAATCCATCCATTACAATTCACATCACCCCTTTCGTACGGGTCAGGGGCGGGACCGCCTCCAAAGATAAAGTTGATGAGAAATACAACATCATCAACATCGACAGCCCCGGAGTTGTCAGTGTCTCCGCACAAATTGATCAACACAACAAAGCTGAGCGTGTCTGCATTGCAGTAGTCGCTTGCTGTGACAGTCAGCGCCTCAGTGAATACCGTGTCGGGAGCCACACCTATGACTGAATCATTCCGGACTGAACACCAGTGAGGAATCGTGATGTATGTTATTGTGTGAATCGTATCATCGGGGTCGACTACAGTCGGGAAGTAGGCAAACTGCGTGTGATTTGGCACAGTGATCGTATCGCCGGGACTGCTGATTATTGGCGGCTGATTAGACTTGTCGATTGTTATTGCGACAGTCAGGCTTTCTGCAAGATCGCCATCGAATGCAATCACAGTGAACGATGTGTCCGAGTAATCGCATTCGGCTGTCCCGTTTATTTGCGGGAGCGCAACATTGCACCATGATGGGTAGTTCTCAATCGAAACGGTTAATTCGGTGCCGTCACAGTTCGGATCGGTTGCGGTAGCCGTATAGGTGAACATCTCACCCGGCTTAACACTGATTGTCGTGTCGGATGTGATTGCAGGCGGTTCGTTTCCTGCTGGCGGATTGCAGCAATCGTTTTCGGGATGGTTTGGGCAGACATCGCAAGAGTCGCCGATCCCGTCGGAGTCTGCATCTTCCTGGTCGGGATTGAATATAAACGGGCAGTTGTCTTCCGGGCAGTCATTTTCAGGATGTCCGGGATCACCGTAACCATCGCCGTCGGAATCGACACAGATTGATCTCTGTACTGTGATGATGGCATCAACAAACTGAGGAGAATAGCCTGTTCCTGCTGCTGGCGAGAATTTGAACGATCCCGCAGGTGGAAAGAACGATGAATCGATCGCAATTTCAAAAGTGTCCGAGACAGAACTGGGATCGAGAATTTTCAAGTAAAGATCACCGATCTTTGTCGGTTCGTTCTTCCGAAAAATAATGCTTTCAGTTGAAAGCAACCCGACTGAATATCCGTTATATCCCCAGTCAGCGGAGCCGGGATAGGCATTCTGGTCAAGCACGCTTCTGGTGAATACCACGAATGGTAATGTGTCTGTCTCAGGGCTGAATATGAAAGTATCCACAGCGATAAGCGAATCATCGAGGCCGAGTCCTCCGCCGGTGCTGGTGGTCAGCTTGAATCCGAGTGATGTTCCCTTGATGTCGACGTCGGTCCACGCCCAGAGTTCTATGGAAAACATCGAGTCAGCGTCTGAATCGAGTTGCCATATTGTGGCGGATGGTTCATAGCGACAGGTGTCGAGTGTTCCGACATCCTGCGCATAGATTGGTGCTGCAAACAGCACTATGATACATGTTGTAAAACAGGTAACTGCGAGTTTTGTCGCGGTGCTGGTCAGTCGACGAGAGTCCATAGTTTCTCCTTATGCTTGTAGATAGCACAGCCTGTGATTAGATGAATCGGTCCCTGTTTGAGCTTTCTTAATCGAGCAGGTATGCTTAATGTCAATATACCGCATGTCCCAAAACTGTCAAGTACCGAAAAGTTGCATGATTGACTCAGCCTGTCAAATAGATTATCATTGTTCCAAATGGATGATCGTGTGTACAACTGATGGAGGGTAACAATGAAAAAAACAACATTTCTGATTCTGTTTGCGCTGGTATTTGTGGCGGCGGATGCGTATGCCCTCACCGGCATAGGTTTCGGGATCAGGGCAGGAGCAATTGCGAATTATGACAACCCTGAACTTGCGTTTGAAAATGCCAAATCGGTCAAGATTGACAACCTGTCATTGATAGGTGGACACGTAAGATTCAGTCGTTTTCCGATCGTCACGCTCGAACTGGTCGCGGAGCGGAGCTGGCGGGACAAGGATTTTGATGTTAAAGGAATGACCCTCAATGGTAAGGTCGAGGACTTCATGGTCGCAGCAAATGTGAAATACATGCTCAAGATCCCAGTAGTGACGCCATATATCGGAGGCGGCATAGGACGGCACAAACTCGTATATACGTATGGT
>JAJRZO010000039.1 GCA_024275215.1 Candidatus Zixiibacteriota bacterium
GAGACCACTCTTTCCTGATCGATGTTATGGTATATTTGATTACGACAGAATTATCATACAGTTCATATCTTGTAGGAAAATAGAAACCGGACAGCGATCCGATCAGAATAATTGTGCAGAGTGCGGTGAAAAGAGGTGAGAGAGTCCATGTGTATATCCCTATAGCAATCAGCACAATGAATGCCGAAACCAGAACAGCAATCACCGGCCGCTTTTTCGCAGGATGAACCACCCATGATATCAGCAGTTCCGCCTGTTTGGTTTCATTCTGTCGTTTTTCATCGATCATAGCCCTAAGCTACGCAAAGAGTATCGTTCTGTCAACGGATAGCGCGGCCTCTGTTCCAATCCTGCACAATGTTGCGGGGCAAACTCATCAATACTGCAAGCAAACCCAATAAGGTCGATAGTAATGTCGGAGGAATACATCATGCGTTTGATCTCGATTATTCTCGTTTCGATCATGCTGGCATCGACTGTTCACGCCAAAGTTATCAAATGCCGGCTGTCGGATAGCAGTAATCATCCTGTCAGTGACGCTCAGATCTACGCCGATTGCAGAGATAACTATTTCTTCACTGATCAGGATGGTGTTGCACTGATCTATGTCGAACCGGACTATATCGATTGCATCCTCGAAGTGACACATGCCGATTTCCTGAGCAGAAAAAGACTGCTCAGTCTGGGCAACGACAGCGACACAACAGATTTCGAGATCACATTGACCCGTCCCGGAGAAATCGAACATATCATCCCGAACGACAGAACGAGTCGCTTCATCCGTGTTCAGCCATGCGGATCGATCTCAGAGTTCAAGTGTGTTGATTCCATCGATAGTGATGGGAATAAATTCACCGTAAGTTTCACTCCGGATGGAAACACCGGCAGCTTCGGATTCATGCTAACGCTCGATGCAGGTGAGATTGAAATGCTGGGGTCGGAGAATGGCTATGATCTCAATTCGGCTGAGAAGCTGGTATTCTCCGCGAAGTCTGTATCCGGCGAACATGATGTGATCTTTATGTCGCTTCTATCTGATTGTGATGAAAATGGCAGGTCATGTCCGACTCTGAGAACGAAGCTCACAAACGAGTTTGCTCGTTATGAAATCAATCTGTCGCGCTGGAACCGTGATAATGTGAAATCGATCCTTGGATGTATGGTCGAAGCTGATTCAGGCAATTCCCCGATTGAAATCGAAATATCAAATCTCGGAATACTGCATTCCTCAACTCAATCAGTCAGTGACGCGGGAGTATCCGCGCATTGAGTAACAGCTATTTATTCTCAACTCGATGAAATTTCTTTGATGGTTGCCCGTATTCGCTTAGTTTGTCGCGTCAGAGAAAGGACAACCATTGCTAAATATCGTTCTGTTCCTTCTTTTAACATTGGTGTGGGGTTCGACCTGGCTGGTCTTGAAAATCGGCCTTGAGTCCGCACCGCCATTTTGGTCTGCGACATTCAGGTTCGCCATCAGTTTCGTTGTGCTGGCAATCGTTATACTGTTCAGGCGGCCTGATTATCGTCCGGTGAGAAAGAACTTCGGCAAGATACTATTCGCAGGTTTCCTGTCATACGGAGTAAATTACGCGCTGATTTATTGGGGACAGGGATACGTTTCGTCCGGCACAGCATCGGTACTATTCGCGTCGATTCCATTTTTCACAGCCGCTTTTTCGTTCATGATGCTTCCTGAAGAAAAACTGTCAGGTTTGAAAATACTCGGAATCACAATCGGATTCGTGGGCATCGTGATTATTTATATTGGAGATATATCGCTGAAAGGGGAGATGGCGATTTGGGGAGGCGCGGTGGTTACGGTTTCATCGGCGGTCGCAGGATTCGTCAGTGTTTTCATCAAGCGTCATCTCAAACATGTCGATTCCCTTCTCCTTACACACACTCAGATGATTCCGGGTATAATCCTGCTTCTGATTATGGCGCTTCTGTTCGATGATTTCGATCTGTTGCGATTCGATTCGACAACGATCCTCACTACGGCATACCTTGCAACTTTCGGTACAGCATTCGCATTCTGGGCGTATTTCTATCTGCTCGCAAGAATAGAGGTCGTGAAACTGTCGCTGATAGGGTTTCTGACACCGATCATCGCATTATTCCTTGGCTGGATCGTATTGGATGAGACACTGTCGGCAAGATTCACCGCAGGAACATTTCTTGTTCTCATCGGAATATGGTTCGCATCACGAGAAAAGAAATTGAAGTAGTAGATAATAGTCATGCCAGCTTCAGGCATGATTATCTATCTGTCTGTATCAGAAATCATGACCGACATCGATATAAACTCGATCGTATTTCTCATTGGTGCGGCCATAGGAAACTGAGACCGGACCTATTGGTGAGTCGTAAGCCAATTCTATCCCCAACGCATGCTTGAGATTTTTCAATGTGATTTCTTCCAGTGTCGACCAGACATTGCCAGTGTCGTATCTTCCAGTCACATAAAAACGATATGGCAACTTGAAACGAATACCCATGTTTGCCCTGAACATCTTGTCACCATTGAGAGCGTCATTGTAGAAACCGTAGAATGTCCGGTTGCCGCCCATGTAGAACTTCTCCCAATCAGGAAGTTCTATGTCGGAAATTCCAACGGCAAAAGCAGGTTGAAGGCCGATATATCGGGTTGCCGGAATCTGCGCACGCCAGTCGAAATAGGCTTTCTTATACCTGTTCTCACCGCCGAACGCATCGAACGCATATTCGAGATAGAAATGTGACGCTACACCGATTTCCGGAAACGGATACTTATTGAGATTGTCAAGCCGCGATCTGAGTGTCAGGCTGCGAAGATTTCTGTGAACAAGTCCGGCTGTTCCGGGGAGATCAATGCGAACCTGAGTCGCTTTTGCTTCGAGAGTAACAATACCCAGCCTTGCGATCTGCTGACCAAATGCGAAGATCACTCCTGTTTGACGTTCGCGGTTGAATCCCCAGGATTTGTTGTCTTTGAAACGATCCCGCTTGAGCCTGTTGTGATACAGTTTCAGGTGATATGTCAGATATGTCTCGAATATCCTGTCGGCTTTCAGATGGATACTATAGTATTTCCGCATCTCTCCGTATTGCACTCGCGCAAACAACTCGTGCGAATACCCAAGCACATTGGCATCGACAAAATCTATGAATGTCTCAGCATGGTAGTGTTCGTGGTAATGTCCGCCGAGGCGAATAAGTCTTGATTCTCGCTCCCTGACCTCGATCTTCACGGAAGCTCTGCCCTCACGTCTGTCAACATTCAGGTTCACTCTTTCAAACAAACCAGTCGAGAAAATCCTCGAGACACCTTTCTGGGCAGCTTTGAGATTGAAAGGATCCCCTGTTTTGAGTGCGAAATTGCGCCTGATGACCCACCCTCTTGTGCGATTATTCCCGACAACCCAGACATCACCGGTAAGACCTTCGTTGATATATAACATCAGCCTGTTCTGCATCTCATCTAATCGTACAGAATCGATTTCGACAAGATCATAGCCATGTTTGCGATAGATAGAAAGAATACGATCCCGAACCTGTTGCACTCTCTCAGTCAAACCCTTTATCTCTGTCGTGTCATTCAACGCCTCAGCAATAGTATTGTCCGGCAGTGTCCTGTTGCCGGTCCAGCCGAACTCGATACGAGACCCGATTGGTTGCACACTAAATTTAAGAATATCGATATCGGCTGAATCAATAACCGTCACCTCGATACTTCGCAGCAATCCCTCCTGCATGATCTGCACTGCGGCCAAACGTATTTTATCACTGTCGACGACTCCGTCGTTTCCAATATCTGATTTCAGAGCAGCAACACACGGATAAGACAACAGCTCATCCGGTATCTGTATGGAATCGACAGAAACAAGATCGGATGCCGTATTCACCGAGTATTTCGACTCGATGCTCTGCATTATCGCCGGCATCGCCTTGATTGCGGCCTCCTGCCCGATTTCGATCAACTTGTCGATGTCGTCAAAATCTGTAGCCGAATGTTCATTCAGTTCCGGGACAATCACAGCATCAGCCTGACTCAGTTCGCGCCGTCTTGCCTCAAGTTGCATGATCGTAGTAGTTTGATTTGCGATATCGACGGCATCCTTTATCTGATCTCTGTCGAGTAATGTCGATGTCGTATTGACAGCAATCACGAAATCGCAACCTTCGGATTTGGCGACTTCGACAGGAATCGGGGTCAGAAGGCCTCCATCCATCAGCAGCATCGAATCAAGTTCGAGTGGGGTGAATGCCAGTGGCACACTCATGGTAGCTCTGAGAGCATCTGCGAGGTTACCATTTTTGAAGATCACAGGCTTTGCCGTGAGAATATCGACAGCACAGATTCTAAGCGGGATTTTCAGGTTGTCGAAATTGTGCCGCGATCTGTAGTTAGGCTCCAGCGCCAGTTTTGTAAGAAGAGAATTAAGTTTTTGTCCACCAGTCAACGCTTTTGGAATAGTCGGCTTGAATCCTTCAAATCGAATAGCCAGCAGATACTTCTCTCCATGCTCTCTCTGTGTCAGAAACAGGCTTGACCGTCTCGGTTTATCTGAGAAAAATCCACTCCACTTGACTGATTTGGTCAGTTGTTCAATACTGTCAGCCGTATAACCAGCCGCCCAAAGTCCCCCGATTATGCCCCCCATGCTTGTTCCGGCAATCAGGTCAACCTGCAAACCGCATCGTTCGAATTCTTTCAAGACTCCAATCTGTGCAAGACCGCGAGCACCGCCACCTGACAGCGCCAGACCGATTCGTGGTCGTGATACTTCCGACATGGCTTGAGAATAGTCGTTTTCGAGGATGTCATCCAGATCGAGTTTAATCAGTGTCGTCGATTCTGCTTTGAGCGATGTCGTCAGTGTGGCGACAATCAGCAACATATTGAATAACAGCATACGAGTATTCATCGCGCAACGTTACGAAACCATCACAGCAATGGCAACACAATTCCCGAAGCTGTTTGAGTTGACAATCAGTCCGCCAATGGCGTAATTTCGTCTATGGAACTCAGCGCGAGAAATCTCTCCATACTTGTCCGGTTGAAATCGAGGAAAGGCCGTCACAAGCATCGAGCATTTGTTGTCTCAGGCATCAGGGCTGTCTCCGAGCTTATCGCTGCCGGATGGAAACCGGAGTTGTATGCGGTTGCCGGTTCCGAGTTGACTGACACCGGGAGACAATTCGTCGCCAAGCTTAATCCGAAAACGATTTATGACATCACAGCGCGGGATCTGAAGAAAGTCGACAGTTCGAAAACCTCGCAAGGTTTGATAGCGATGGTTTCATACGACAATCCGGTTAAACGGAATTCAACACGTAATCTCGTCCTGGCCCTTGATGATATTTCCGACCCGTCAAATCTTGGTTCGATATTACGGTCTGCGCACGCTTTTGGTTTTGGGAATGTCGTCATGGGGGCTGCCACTTGTGATCCATTCTCTCCAAAAGTTATCCGCGCGGCGGCTGGGATGTTGTTCCACCTTGACTTGAAGCAGGTAACAGATTTGACAGCAGCTATAATGGAACTGAGAGATTCCGGTTATTCAATACTCGGTGCGGATATGGATGGCTCTGATATCAACTCCTCCCCGGATGGACTTGATAAAATATGTCTCGTTGTCGGCAATGAGGCGTTTGGAATCTCACACGAAATTGCCGCTTTGTGCGATACTCTCGTCAGGATTCCGATATCCGATAAATGTGAATCGCTGAGCGCCCCGGTTGCGGCTGCAATAGCTATGTACGAAGTCTCGAAGAACATTGACGCACACGGCAAGACGGTGCAACAAAAAGTCTCGTGAGCCGTACTCTATCATAGAGTGATGAAAGGTGATGCCGATCATGTCAAGCACAGGTAACCCAATCCGCCCCATTTTATTAGCGATAATCCTGCTCGCGGTCTGGACAATCACCGTGTCAGCGGCTAAGATAGTGAGCGTTTCCAACGAAATATATGAATCAGAAGAAGTAAGCAATAGTCTCGGTACAGAACAGATTGAGAGAATCATAATAAAGGCAACCGGACCGCTTTCAGGAACAGTTGCTATCCACGCTAAAAAATCGAAGCATGTGCTGTCTTATATTCAACATTACAAAGCAAACTCACTGGAGCAGGCGGAGCAGTTTTCCGAGTACATCGATGTTTCAACGTCAAACCAGGACGGGACTGTTCAAGTTAAAGTTACTACTCAACGAAATGCTCCCTGGTCCGGAACGAATTTCTCAGCTCGTCTTGAATTGCAGATTTCCGTGCCGGAATCGATAGCTGTTGAGATTGATTCAAAATACCTCGATGCGAACATGACCGGTCCATTTTCGACAGTCCATGTAAATAGCGAATATGGTAAGGTCAGGGTCAAAAATGTATTCAAGGAACTGATCATCAAGACTGCAAACAGCCGCGTCACGCTGACGGATATTAGCGGCAGCGTTAATGTATCAACATCGAACAGTCCAATCAAGGCACAGAATATCGACACCCACGGAGAAATCGCCTACTTTACAAACGAGTATGGACTGATTGAAATATCTCGCTTCACAGGAAGACTTTCCTGCGAAACATCTTACTCCCCGATTGATTTGAGAGGTATACGGCTTACTGCGGGCAATTCGCGAATCACGACAACTTATAGCGCCATTGAAGCTGAGATCATCGAAATAGATAGCGCTGACCTCATTGTGAGTGACAATTTTTCGAATGTCTATCTCACTCTTCCGGAAACTGCTGAAGCCGAATTCGATCTGAATGTTGACAAGGGAGGCAGGATATACCTTCACGACATTACTGTTACCCCGGTCGAAATGGAACAGGAGCATCTTCTCGCCCGCACAGACAATCCCAACTCACATATCCGTGTCGATATCAGCGGTATCGGCACAATCGAAATCAAGGGAAAGAAGTTCTACGGAACACATTGATCCCGTTCCCTCAATCGAGAAGCCTTTTGGCCTGAACGAATATTGGTTGCTCCCAATCAATGATCCTCGTATGATTATCTGAGGCAGGTGCCTGACTGGAAAATACTGAGCAGCGGCAATCTGTCCAAAGGATTCATTAAGTCAGGGAGTGACTATGAAACAAATATATGTTCTGATCCTGTTTTTCATGTTTATCTCAGTTCAGCCGTCTCCGGCGGAGACAGTACGGTATCCCTCTGTCGAGTACCCCGTCCCACCGCAATCGGTAGCTAATGCCTCGGGAGCGGATGGTTTTTTCTTCAACCCCGCCTCGCTGAAATCAGACAATGAGCTGGATATTACTTACTATCATTCATTCAACGATTCCACATTCAACGGCGACAATGGACTTGCGACTGCTCGTCTTGGTGCGGGATTCTCATATTTCAAACTTCGTCTTGACGGTAAACCCGGAATCAATTCCTGGTCGCTGGGTTTGGCATCGAAATTCGGCAAACGCATCTTCGTTGGAACAAGCTACACGTTTTACAAGACTGACAGGGAGGGGTATCACAACGATCATTTCTGGAAAGTCGGATTGATCTATCGTCCCAACAGGCGACTCTCCATAGCCGCAGTTGCAGACAATATCAACAGAATGGAATTCGATGGCAAAAGAACCAGACGGGATTATACGATTGGAGCGGGAATCCGACCAGCTCACGAACGGATAACACTCTCCGCCGACTACAGATTTTTTGCGGATGAATCCTTTAGTGACGGCACATTCACTGGTTACGGAAGCGTTGTCTTGAAAGATGGCCTGGTGTTGAAAGGATATGTTGATGAATACTGGGCATTCGGAGTCGGGCTATCCGTATCGTTCGGCCAGTCGACTTCGACAGCTTACGCGAGGTTCAACAGGAACAGCCATTTTTCCAGTGGAATCCTGTCGCATAGTCTGAGCCGCAACTCCAGAGGGTATGCGATTGGTAGAAACACCAGACATGTCGAGTTGAAACTGTCGGTAGCATATCCTGAAGAAAAGCTGGAGAGCAATCTCTGGAAAAAAAGCAATCGGACATTCGGCGACCTTGTACTCGGTTTTGATCGATTGATTGCCGATCCGTCAGTGACAGGTGTGTCGATATATATCGATTCTCCGAAACTCGGCTTCGCACAGATCGAGGAACTTAGATCGGCAATTCTCAAACTTCGCCAACACGGCAAGATGGTGACAGTCTTTCTCGCCCCGCTCTCGGGAACAGGAGCATATTTCCTTGCCTCGGCAGCCGACAAAATCGCAATGCAAAAATTCGACGCGCTGAACATAACCGGGTTGCTGGCCGAGGTTACTTTCTACAAAGGAACACTCGAAAAACTCGGTATCGAGGCACAGATGGAAGCAATCGGCGAATACAAGTCCGCTCCCGAATTGTTGACTCGCGACAGTATGTCCGTCTACCATAAAGAGGCAATCAATGACCTTCTTGATGACATCTGGGAAACATTGATCGACGGTATCAGCGAATCACGTCACATTTCCAAAACAGACCTTCGAACTCTTATCGATCATGCTCCTCTCACATCTCGTGAGGCACTCGACGCCGGGTTGATCGACACAGTTCTCCAGCCAGACGAATTCGAGGAATGGGCTGCCAAATTACAAAAAAACAGGCGGGAATCATTTGATAGTTATCTGACCGGAAACAAATACTCCACGCGGTGGGATACACCCGACAAGATTGCCGTAATACCCGCTGAAGGAGAGATTGTCAGGGGGCACAGTTCAAACAGACCATATTTCGGCAAAACCCTCGGGTCTGTGAATCTTGTAAGTGCAATCAAGCGTGTCCGGAAGAAAAACGATGTGAAAGCGGTGATTCTCAGGGTCAACAGCCCCGGCGGTGAATCATTCGGATCCGAGGCGATCAGACGCGAACTCGAACTGACACGAAAGATCAAGCCGGTGATTGTTTCGATGGGCAATGTCGCAGCATCGGGAGGGTATCATATATCGTCGGCCTCGGACTATATCCTGTCTCAAAGGACAACGGTAACAGGTTCAATTGGCGTGTTTTATGGAAAGCTCGACCTTTCCGGGCTACGCGAGAAAATCGGATTTTCGACATATTTTCTCAAGCGCGGAATGAATGCCGATTTGTATACATGGGACAAAGGATTCACCGATGATCAGCGATTGAAGATGCGCGATCTTATCAAGCTTGTCTATGATGATTTTATAACAAGTGTTGCAAATAACAGAGGCATGACGCCCGAAGAGGTCGATCTGGTTGCGCGCGGACGAGTCTGGAGCGGCAAACGAGCTGTCGAAAACAATCTTGTGGATCGTGTGGGCGGACTATCGGATGCGATTACCGAGGCATGCGCGCGTGCTGGAATCGACCGCGGTGAAACAGAAGTAGAAATCATTCCAACTCGCAGGCAGTCGCTCATTCCACAGTTTCCAGGTTTGGCTTTCGCATCCGAGCTGATAGATATTGTGATCGGCGGCAAATCTCAGAAAAGTTCAACAGACATGAATACTCCACTGACAACCGGTCTTCTCTACCGCAACCCGTATGACATTCTGATCAGGTAATCACTCAAAGCTCATTAAAATATACTCTTGCATGTCCATCTTTTTGTTGACGAAAACAGTCCTTGTTTGTAGATATCTGAATCTAATTGTAACTCGTTGATGATTGAAGGAATTATGAAGAATTTCAAAGGAGCAAACATGAAATCTGTTACTGTGACTTTGTTGCTTGCTGCAGTTTTGATGATGACGACAGCCTTTGCGGGTGATCCTGCTGACAATCTCAAGATCAGCGCACAGATGAGAGCGCGTGCCGAAGGATTTAATCGGATGTTCAGTAGTGATTATGCTACCAGGAGCTTTGCTCTGCTGAGAACGCGCGTGAATCTTGATTTTTATAAGGGCTTACCTGTGAGCGGATTCATTCAGTTTCAGGATTCGAGAGTAATGGGTGACAGCAGCCTCGGATCGGGAAGACTCAATAACGATATGAATGTCGGCATCCATCAGGCTTATGTCCTTCTCGACAACCCGTGTATTGATGATCTGTATATGAAGATTGGCAGGTTCGAATATGTCAAAGGAAATGAAAGACTGTTCGGATCGGTCGGCTGGAGCAATGTTGGCCGGACATGGGATGGAGCGATAATAGGATATGACAATGGGAAAGTCAGAGTCGAAGGACTTGCATTTGTCAAAAACGAGCGTGTGATAAATGTAAATGACGATGCCTTTGTCACGGGGATATACACTCAGATTCTCGGTCCCCAGATCGACCTGTTTGCGATTCTTGATCTCGACATGAAGCGCGACAGCCTGGACAACATTTTTATGAATCGGTTTACGGTGGGTTTTTATCATCACGGTAGCAATACACAATTCGATTACACAACAAATCTTGCTTTCCAATCCGGTAAGACGATGTACGATTCTATGGATATAGGCGCGTATCTCGCAACGATTGAAGTAGGCTTTACGCCTGAAACAGCACCGCAGTTTCGTCTGGCCGCAGGTGTCGACATTACATCCGGCGATGATGACTTCACTGATGATGAACTGAATGCGTTTAACAACATGTATTACACCGGGCACAAATTTCGTGGTCACATGGATTACTTTGTCAACTCGAAATACTTCGACCTGAATTACGGGCTGCATGATTTCTATCTTACCGGGCGTTACAACCCGAAGAAAAAGACATCTCTGAACGGACAATTTCACTATTTTGCGTCGGATGCCAGCTACTTCTCAGTTATCGACAGCAACAAGGTGACTGCGCTCGGAATTGAAGCAGACCTGTTCGTTAAGCACAAATTGTATGACAGATTCGCGGCGCAGGTTGGCGCGTCATTCTTCATTCCCGCCGAGGATGCCGTCGGTGAGAATCCCGATCCGGGCTGGTGGTTGTCTCTCCAGACAACCGCATCATTCTAAGAATTCCGATTTCATACCAGCTCATAATGACAAAGGCCGAACAATTGTTCGGCCTTTGGCGTAATTCCCGCAACCGACCTCTTAGTCAGTTGTGTCAGCAATCAAGTATCATATCTCCGTCCGGATCGCATGGCGCAGGTCCGCCGCCGAAGATATAGTTGATCAAGTACACGACATCATCGATATCTATGTTGCCTGAACAATCGGCATCACCCGCCGCAAGCGGAACCGGAGCAGGTCCGCCGCCAAAGATGTAATTGATCAGATATACGACATCATCGATATCCACAGCGCCACTTGCATCAGCATCGCCACACAAATACGATTGCGATGGATTCGCAGTCATATCGATAAATATATCGGAGTTACCGGTCTGCTGGAAATCAGTGAATACCGTGTACGCGATAGAATCTTTGATCGCAATGCCAATGTACTCTCCGACCCAGTTGGTCGTCGGGGGTACTGTCAAATCCTGAATCACATAGCTGGATCCGAAGCTTGAAGCATTGTCAGTGCTGACCGCCATGTGTACCTGCGCTTCAGGAATTTGTGGGTGAGAAATTGTCTGGAACTGGTAGTACGCAATGTCCACAGTTCCGTTTGATTTCACAGCTACCCATGGTAACACATCCGGATACTGGTTAGAATTGTCGCTAACTTGCACGGGAGTCTGCCATGTCACACCGGCATCGGTTGATCGTACGCAGAAAACATCAGCCTCATCGCTGCCGCTTAACCATGTTGCGCCGTAATCCGATGAATAGTTGGTGAATATATCCTGTAAACCCATTCCCATATAGACACATCTTGGATCCGGCCAGACAATGTTGACCCATCCATTTCCAGCAGTCATGTCGGGCGCTACCGAACCGAGTCCAAACGGCAAGGTTCCGGTGCTGATTAATACATCTGAACCCCATGTCTGTCCATTATCAGTTGATCTGTTGTAGAATATCTGCCCGCCCAAAAGATTGTCCATCCATGTGGCATAGACATAGTTCCCCTCCGATTCGAGATCAACACTCACTGACATAATTCCTATTGAACTCACATCGAGTGGGCCGATGTCCGGGGATTGCCACGTAACGCCGTTATCGCTGGAATAGTCGAAGAAAATATCGGTTCCTGAACCTGTCATTCTGTTGTCATCCCAGCCGAGATATACATAACTGCCCTGGATATTCATCTCAAGGTCAAAGCAGTTATTACCGGCGTCACTTATCAATATATCACCTACCCAACTGGTGCCATTGTTCGTTGATCGGTTGAAGTAGACTTCACTCATGCCGGTTCTGTCATCGGCAAAACATGCGTAGACATTTGAGCCGCTGCACTCTATGCCATCTCGCAAAGGCATGATAGAAAATGATATTCCAGTACCGGAACTTATTAGAGTCGATGTTGCCTGCCAGGTTTGACCGAAATCACTCGAGTAATTGAAGTATGGTCTGTTTGAAGTACCTCCTGGGCGCCAATCGCTCCACATGCAGTAGACATATGATCCAGTGCATGCAAGTCTTGGGTCCGTTGATGAATTAGCGCCGGGTGCATCGCCATTGTCAACCCTGACTGTTCCCAACCATGTTGCGCCACCATCTGTCGACCGAGCGAGATAGATATCATCCATGCCGTTACGGAAATCCTGAAATGCTACGTAGACATTATTACCGGTGCTGGTAATGTATGGATTCCCGGACATCGATGTCGTATTACCGTCGATATGTTGATCTGACTGCCATGTCAGGCCATTGTCGGTAGATCGGTTGAAGTAGATATCAGAGTATGTGCCTGAACGATAGTCCTACCAGACGACATAAACGTTGTTTCCTGAGTTGCTCATTCGAGGCAATAAGGAATTATTCGCTCCCGGTGTATCAGTATTATCGAGTGGACCTATGGCAGAGAGCTCCCATGTCTGACCATTGTCAGTAGAACGGTTGAAATAAATATCTCCGCCTCCGGGGCCTC
>JAJRZO010000040.1 GCA_024275215.1 Candidatus Zixiibacteriota bacterium
AGGGTGAAGGTGGCATGTACCCGGCGCCTCCCGGATTCCTCAAGAGTCTCCGCGAACTCGCTGACAAAAACGACCTGCTGCTCATGTTCGATGAAATACAAGTCGGACTCGGCAGGACAGGCAAGATGTTCTGTTTCGAGCATGAGAATGTAATTCCCGATGCTGTCATCCTCGGCAAAGCAATCTCCGGTGGTCTGGTTCCGTTATCTGTTCTTATCACAAGCCGCGAGTTGATGGATATGGTCTTCAAACCCGGCTCTGATGGTTCGACATACGGCGGCTATCCTCTCGCATGCGCTGCCGGTGTGGCTGCTCTCGATGTGATCGTCGGTGAAAAACTCGCGCAGCGATCAGCCGAGACCGGCAAAGTACTCAAAGAGAAGATCATGGACATTGCATCCCGGTCGAAACATGTCAAAGAAGTTCGTGGAACCGGCTTGTTCATCGGAATCGAAGTCAAAAGCGGTGACGCGATGACTTTCTGCCGGAAGCTCCTCGACATGAATATGCTCGCTAACGATAGTCATGGTCATACGATCAGAATCAGCCCACCGCTGATTATCAATGACAGCGAAGTCGATTATATATGCGAGCGACTCGAAAAGGTTCTCGTCGATTAACGATTATTGATATGCGATTCATGGAAACCCGCTTCTGTTGGAGCGGGTTTTCCTATGCTGGAGAATTACTTCGTAAATATCTTCAATAGCCCGATTCCGGTAATTGTCGCAATACTTACGATTATTCCCGCTATTACAACTCCAAGAGCAAGATACCAGAAGGATTTGGATTTGTTTAATTTGAGAATCCAGGCTGCGAGTGTTCCGGTGTATGCTCCGGTGATCGGGAGCGGGATCGCAACAAACAGCATCACGCCCCAATATCCCCATTTGCCGACATTCCGTTCGGCCTTTTTCCTCGTCCTTACTACCATTTTGTCAAAAAAGTAGCGATACAGGGAAATCTTGTAGAACTGTTTGTGCAGTGTGTCGAGAAACAGAAATGTTACAGGTATGACAAATATATTGGAGACGACACAGATAATATATGCGACGGGGATACTGATTCCATTCGCAACAGCATACGGGATGCCGCCGCGCAATTCGGCGATTGGCAGAACAGAGAGTATGATCGAGTGAAGGATGATATTCATGGGTGCGGCCTAATCTGATTTTGTGACTGTAATTTTATCGATTCGATTGCCTGTTTTCTCTGTCACTGTGAATACAAGGTTCTCGTATTTGATTTTTCGGTTCAGTTTGGGTATCTCGTCCAGATAATTAAAAATGAAGCCGCCCATCGTGCCCGCGATATCTTTGGGGATCGAGCTTCCCATAAGTTCGTTGAAATCATCAACACTCATCCTTGCCGAAATCACAGTAGATCCATCGGCAAGAGTTTTATATTCAAATTCTTCCGAATCGTATTCGTCCTGAATTTCTCCCACGATTTCTTCGATGATATCTTCGAGCGTGATTATCCCGGCGGTTCCGCCAAACTCATCGAGCACTATCGCCATGTGCATCTGTTTTCGCTGGAAATCCCTCAACAATTCGGTCAGACTCTTGGAGTCGGGTACGAAAAACGGCTCTCTAAGTATATCATGAATGATAATCAATTCCGAGTGGCACATCATGTGAATAATGTCCTTAGTATAGACCAGCCCGACCACATTGTCGATAGTATTCTTGAAGACAGGATATCGTGAGCGTCCCTGCTCGGATATATAACGAAGCGCCATATCTGTATTCCAGTCGATGTTGATCGCCGAGATGTCGGTTCTCGGAGTCATAGCCTGTCGAACAGTAAGCTCGGTGAATTCAAATACTGAAGCTATCAGTTCATGCTCCTCCTCGCTGAACTCTCCCGCCTGCTGACCGTCAGAGATAATCTGGACGATTTCTTCCTCAGTGATGCTTGAACGCTCAGGCGGTTTTTCGAGCCTTAAAGCTTTCACTACAAGTCTGCTTGAAAATGTCAGCAATTGAACCGGCACAAAAGCAATCTTCATGAAAAGTGACAATGGCCTGGCGACAAACAGCGATATTTTTTCAGCATATTGCATACCGAGCCGTTTGGGAACGAGTTCTCCAAGAACAAGCGTAAGAAACGAAATCGCGGCGACTACTATCGCAATAGAAATTGTGGTCGCGAAATTCCTGATAGATGGTATAGGTGACTCAGACAGCAACAGAGTCAATCTTTCCGCTACTGTTGCACCACCTACTACCGATGCCAGAGTGCCAACCAGCGTTATCCCCACTTGTATCGCAGCTACGAAGTTGTTCGGTCTCAACTTAAGCTGTTTGACAATCTTCGCACGTTTGTCGCCCTTGTCGATCAGTTGCGAAATCTGAGCTTTGCGGGTGGAAATCAGGGCATACTCAGACGCAGCGAAGAATCCATTACCAAGAATCAGCGCAAGGATAGCGGCGAATTCGATCCAGAACTTGTCCATCCTGACTTGAATATAGAAATCCAACACGACATCGCAACACTCAACTACACCTAACAGTCCGGGTGTCGGGTTTCCTGCTCCGCTCTGCGAGGCTGTGGAATGTCGACCTGCCGGGAATCAAGATAAAAGTGCACACAGTAGCTGTGGTGTGTGTTCAGTTTGTTATCTCGCAGGTTATTACAATACAAAATCTGCAGGGGCATAACCCCTGCGAACACTCGAAATGACAATCAAAAGGTTTTCAACACTCCCGAATGTGGGATCCAGAGTTGTTTTTTTGTGTGCTCCCGTACTGCTGTTGACATTTGCAAGAAACTTTCCCGATACTGTTCTAACCGTTTGCCAACAATTGAGTCTTGTAGTATATTCGCTCAAATTTATGTCGTGGCAACAGGCAAAATACTTTCAGGGAATTGTACCCGCCATCAGAATCCTGGTTCTGTTGTACCTGTTTCTATTGTCGATTTCACTACTCGGCTCAGCTTTCAAAGCATTCGGAAGCGATTTCGCAAATGAACTCGTCGATGCCACCTCAAGTCCATTCCTTGGTCTGGTTGTAGGAATAATAGCTACAAGTCTGGTTCAAAGTTCTTCAGTAACAACATCACTCGTTGTAGGACTTGTGGGTGCGGGAGCAATCAGCCTGCAGGGGGCGATCCCGATGGTAATGGGAGCCAATATCGGCACTACTGTAACGAATATGCTTGTTTCTCTTGGTCACATTGCCCGCAAGGAGGAATTCAGGCGTGCATATTCCGCATCGGTTGTGCATGACATATTCAATATCATGGCTGTGTTGATCCTGTTCCCTGTCCAGATCAAGTTTAATCTGCTTGGCAGACTGGCTGAAATGACTTCCGGGCTTCTGATCGGTGTGGGGGGAGTTCACTTTAAGAGTCCGCTCAAGGCAATCGTAAAACCTGCTGCTCACCTTGTTTCAGATTTGGTTCAGGGAAGTCCCTGGATTCTGATTGCTATTGCCGTTGTGTTGCTTTTTGTATCTCTAAGCTTTCTCGTCAAGACACTGAAATCGGTTGTGGTAGGGCGACTTCAGGCTTTCTTCGACAAAGTCATATTCAAGAGCGCAGTAACCTCGATGGCGCTTGGAATAGTCTTCACAGTCATGGTGCAGTCAAGTTCTATAACGACATCTCTCATAATTCCCCTTGCCGGAGCAGGTTTACTGAACCTGAATCAGGTGTTTCCATATACACTCGGCGCTAATGTCGGCACGACAGTGACAGCAATACTGGCCTCCCTCGCAACAGGCCAGTCTTCAGCAGTAGTTGTCGCACTGGCGCATCTTCTTTTCAATGTTCTCGGGATCGTCATAATCTGGCCTATCAGGTTTATTCCCATCAAGTTAGCGCAATTAATGGCTAATCTCTGCGTAAAAAACAGACTGTTGCCGGTGCTTTTTGTCTTGTTATTCTTCTATGGCATTCCCCTGACAGTCGTATTATTGTTGAGGTAGAAAAAATGCTTAAAGACATACTTAATCTTTTTAAGCGCGAGACCCTGATTGATCAGGCATACTCGGACATTCTGATTATGCTCAAGGATGATTCAGAGATGTTTGCCGAAGCGATCAGGAGCCTTCGCTATTCAGACACTGCCGAACTGAGATTCGATTTCCGTGAAAAAGATCGGCAGATCAACAAATTCGAGCGTGAAGTACGCAAGAAAGTGCTTACTCACCTCTCTTTATTGAGCGGGTCTGATGTCCCTGCAGCTCTTGTCCTGACAAGCATCGTCATAGATGTTGAGCGAATCGGCGACTATTGCAAGAATATAGCCGACCTTGCGAGACTGCATCCGAAGCGACTGCTACTCGGTGAGCATGAACTGGATTACAACAAGATCGAGGAGGCTATCAACCTGAGATTCAGATCGTGCATCAAAGCTCTTGAGGAATTCGATATCGATCTTGCACGAGAGATTCTCGGTGACCACAAAGGTATTGCAAAATTCTGCGACCAGATGAAAAAACGGCTGGTACGGAGTCAGATAGAAGACCTCGAATGTGGCGAATATGCAGCCCTGGCTCTTTATACAAGATACCTGAAACGAACCGCCTCTCATCTATCGAATATCGCCTCGTCGATAGTCAATCCATTTCACCGAATCGGTTACAAACCGAAAGATAAGAATTCAATCAAACGTTGAAATTCGACCGGCGAGGAAACATCGATTTAGAGCATATCGTTTCAAATGCGAGTTTGATCTCGCTGATGAACTGACAAATCAATAAGTTCACGATCAAGTATTCTCATCCGGCTTTTTCTGGCTCGGTTTGAAAATAACCGAAAGCAGAATCGCCACCAGAAGGGACAGGCCTATCACGCCGAGCGCTATACCGTCCGGAATTGGGTAGAGCGATGACAGAAGCATTTTCACCCCCACGAATGAGAGAATAAACGCAAGCGCATACTTGAGATAATAGAAAATCTGCATCAGCCCCGCGATTGCGAAATAGAGCGCACGAAGTCCGAGAATTGCGAAGACATTTGATGTGTAAACTATGAACGGATCGAGGGTAATTGCAAAGATGGCAGGTATCGAATCGACTGCAAAGACTATATCAGTGGTTTCAATAACTACAAGAACCACAAGTAACGGCGTCCCGAACAGTCGCCCGCCCTTTCTAACCAGAAATTTCCCCTGATCGTAACTATCCGTGATAGGCAATATCCTGCGGACAAGACGCAGGATCGGATTCCTGTCGGGTTCAATCTCTTTATCTTGTCCCACTCCCATCTTGATGCCCGTAAAGACAAGAAATGCTCCAAATATGTACAGCACCCAGTGAAACTCTGTAATCAGAAGTGTCCCAAGCAGGATAAATATTCCTCTGAACACGAGTGCGCCAAGGATTCCCCATATCAGTACTTTGTACTGATATTTCGCCGGGACTTTGAAATAAGTAAAGACAAGCAGAAAAACAAATATGTTGTCTATGCTCAAAGAGCGCTCAATCATGTATCCGGTAAAAAACTGCATCGCCACAGCCGAGCCATGCCAGAAATAGACGAAAACATTGAAAATAAGCGCCACAACAATCCAGATAACACTCCAGACAAGACCTTCTTTGATCGAGATTACATGATCTTTCCGGTGAAATACCCCAAGGTCAATGGCAAGCATCAACAAGACGAGTATATTGAAGCCGATCCAGAGGAAATATTTATTTGAAAGCAGTTCAGTCAT
>JAJRZO010000041.1 GCA_024275215.1 Candidatus Zixiibacteriota bacterium
CGCACAAACGACAAAACCACAACTATTCGCGTAAATGACGTAAGCATCATTATGATTGACGGTGCGAGCGTCAATACTGTCATCAACAGTACAATTTGAAGCGTAACTGACAAATCCTTTGGATTGTCAGACTCAGTAACTTCGACTGAGACCTTAGGCAATCCCTGAGCGAACAGATCAGATGGAATAGCTGCCATCACAATAATGGTCACCAGAACCAGCGCGATCAGGCTTGTGTAGGATTTTAATTTCATTTTCGAATGTCTATTCCTATCAGACTTTCGATACGAGTGTCGAGAGGCCGGATTTGGCCTGCTGGAGATATGTCTTGAATGATGTTCCTTGATTTTTTGTTTTCTTCTTGTCCTCGACAGGAAAATCCTGATCGCTGACATCAGCCACGAGATTGATGCTTGTTTCGGAAACCCCAAGTAACAAAACTTTCTTGCCAACACGTGCAAGACAGATGAACTTCTTCGGTGAGAAATAGCTTCTTTCCAATATCTGAAGTGATCCGCCGCCAAACCTTCCCGATCTGCTAAGCGAGAATCGCTTTGCCAGCAGAGCGAAAGCGTAGATCAGGATCACAATTGCAGCAACAGCCACAACCATCTTTATCATTGACGGCCAGAGTTCGTCAGATATTTGCGGTACAGCTACCGGTTCGTTCTTGTCCTGACCGAATACAATCGAGACAGGTGCAAGAACAGCGCAAATAATTGTTAATAAATGATACCGCATCTTATTCACCCAGACTCTTGAGCCGTTCTTCTGATGACAGCAGGCTCGTAACACGAATACCGAAATTCTCATCAATCACCACTACTTCGCCCTTCGCGACGATTTTGCTGTTCACGAGCAAGTCGACCGGTTCACCGGCAAGCTTATTCAGCTCGACGACCGACCCCGGTCTCAGATTCAGGATATCCTGTACATTCATTGATGTCCTGCCAAGCTCAATCGAGATTGGTAGAGAAACATCGAGCAAAAGTTGCAGGTTCTGCGGATCCCCTTCGCTGCCCATTCCAGCCAATTGCTGGAACTCCGCGGGCATCGCTTCGGCGACATCATCGCCTTGTCCGGAATCAAGCGAATTCGTCAAATCACTAAAACTTGTGCCATCCGATTCATCTGCTCCATCCATTTTCTCCATTTCAGCGAGCATCATCTTCTCAGCTTCATCCTCAGGCATATCGGGGGATTCTTCGGAGGATGCGTCATCCGATTCTGAATTATCGGAAGGCTCTTCTATTCCTACCGCTGCTCCTCCTGATGAGTCAGGTTGTGACTCTGCATCAGCCTGACTTCCTGAATCTCCCGCATCCTCTGATGATGCTTCCGGAGATGGAATATCATCCTTAATTTCGCCGTCATCACCTGTGACTATTTCTTCATCCTGAGGACGTTCTTCGTCAGCCATGTCCGTCTCCTATTTCGTATAAGTGCCGACTATTTCGCACCCTCTGTGCTTTCCACGAAGCCCGGGTTTGGCAAGGAATTTTTTCCTTCCATTTATCGCAATTTCCATAGCGTCATTAGTCTTACGGCCAATCGTCACGACATCGTTCACTTTCAATTGCAGGAATTCACGAACAGTTAGAGTAGTTTCACCCAAAGTTGCAGCCATTTCCATGCTGACATCCTGCAGGTTCTGCGCCATCTGATGCCGTACATCATCCATCTCGGATGAATCGTTCGCTCCACTCCACTGCTGCGCGGTAAGCTTGTCAATTACCGGCTCCAGTGTGACATAAGGATAACAGATTGTCAGAAGCCCCGACGATCCAAGCATCTTCATCTGGAATGAAATAACGATCACAGTCTCACCCGGAGGAATGATCTGTACAAACTGCGGATTCGTCTCGAAACCGACCTGTTTGAATTCGAGCGATTCAATATGGCTCCATGCAGATCCGAGTTCCTCGAACACTTTGTTAGCCATCTTCACGATCACGCTTTTTTCTATGCCGGTCAGCTCACGATCTGTCTCGAGGATTTTTCCAACACCACCAAACATCCTGTCAATGAACAGGAAACAAAGTGTGGGATTGAAATCGATCAGACACGCGCCTTGAAGCGGATCAATATCGACAGTAAATGTGCTGCTCGGATTTGCAAGCGACATCAGGAATTCCGAGTATGTAATCTGATCGACTGATACCAGATGAATATCAACCATTGCCCTCGTAATCGTCGAGAGCGATGAACCGAGATGTCCCGCGAAATTGTCGTGGATATTCTCCAGATTGCGAATCTGATCCTTGGAGACTCGGTTGGGATGCTTGAAATCGTATGCAACGATTGATCTGAATGAGTCTTCACTCTCGGTGAATTGCTCCTCAGGCTCATCTGTCGCTGATACAGTATTCAGCAGTGCATCGATTTCATCCTGTGATAGTATCTTTGCCATAGATCACCCGTTACTGAAGGACAAAGTCCTTGAAATAAATCGCCGACGCCTCTGCAGGTGCAGTCAGTTTGTTAACTCTCGAGAGAATCTGGCGACGAAGCGGCTCTCGAAGCCGTGGGTCGGCAAGTTCATCAACCGTACGCGCTGACAATACAGAGATCAGTGCATCTCGAATCTTAATTTCCTTCGATTCGAAGACAGCCATATCCTCTTCGCTTCCAAGCTCAAATGCTACAGAGCACGACAGGAATCGAGAACCAACTGTGCTGGCCGGATTCACAATGATCTGTTCGATCTCGAACATATGTTCTTCAGCTATTCCTTCACCATTATCCCCTTCACCATCACCGCCTTCTTCCTTTGCCGGCTCTTCAGTCTTTTCAACGACAGCAGCTTCCTCCGCAGTCGGAGGTTTACTGGCAAGCATAGGCTTGAGTACTTTTGTAGTAACGATAAAGGCAGCAAGGACAGCCACCATTGCTATGGCAGCTATCACCGAGACCTTTATTATGAGCTGAGTAATATCCAGCCCGCCTGACTTAGCCTTTGAAGCCTCAGGCTGAGTGCTCACATCCGGTTTCTCTGTTCCAGTTGCTTCCGGCATTTGTCACTCCTGGTTTCATGCGCTGACATTATTCCCGGCAATCGCGCCAGTTGACTGACGTTTGAACCGAGCGACGCTCTCTATGACATCATCGATAGATTCCTTGACCATAATCTTCTTGCCCGTCGTCAGGCTTATGATCGTGTCCGGAATCGCTTCGACAAACTCGATAAGATCGGCGTTGATCACAAGTTGCGCATCATTTAAGCGAGTTACCTTAATCATAATTACCTCTTGAGGTTGACCAGCTCTTCAAGCATACTGTCTGAGATCGTGATGACACGGGCATTAGCCTGGTATCCTCTTTGAGCAATGATCATACCTGTGAACTCCTCTGCAAGATCGACATTCGATGCTTCGAGCGCACCGGATGAAATAGTTGCAGAGACTGTTTCCCCCGGAACGCCGATGAATGCCTCGCCTGAGTTAGCAGTCTCTTCGTACATTGACTCTCCATCCTTGCTCAATCCCTGGTCATTGCTGAAATTCGCAAGAACGAGTTGTGCCAGTGTTCGGGTAACACCATTCGTGAAGATTCCGAGTATTTTTCCGGTTGGATCGATTGCAATCTTGTCGAGTACGCCGAGTCCATAACCGTCCTGGTAACCGACCGAGGCGGTCGAAGTCGCTGCGAATCCTGTCAAACCTGAAAACTCTCCCGATATTCCGGCGTCAAGCTGAATAACCATCAGGTCTGCACCATTCTCCGGATTGATTCCTATGGCGTTGCCGCCGCCATCGAAGTCGAACGAATTCAGCGAACCATCGTTATTGAATTGGACTGTCCCCTTATCGCCATATACAATCTGTTCACTCCCGCCAAGACTCGCCTGCCAAACCCATGTGTTATTGGAAACAAGTTTCGTGAAAGTGAGCACGAGAGTGTGCTTGCCGCCTTGTGAATCATACACAGTTGACGACGTCGAATACTGTGTGTCATCAGTTGTTATAGTTGCAGTCCCGGCAGCCAGTTGAGTATTGGATCTGATGGAAACATTGCCGCCACCAAGACCATCAATGCCGTATACAAGGCCGGTCGTTTCGCTTATTTTCAACTGTAGTGTCGTTGGCGAAGGAGCCGAACCGAAGTTCGGAGTGAACACATCCGTGGCCACCATGTCGTGAGCAGTGCCGTTATTCGCCGTGAATGACGCAGTTGTCGGGTTTGAGTCAAAAAGAACACCAACAATAGTCTCGGAAGCGGGAGCACTTGATCCTGTGCCTTCATCAGTATTTGTACTTGCAAGAACTATGTTCCTGTTGACTCCCGCTCCGGCATATGTCCTCGTAATGGAGATTGCCCCGGAGGTATCGAGTTCAGCCTCGACACCCGGCACTTTGTTGATAGCGCTGATCAGCTCATTTACAGTGGAGGTCAGCGCCAATCCGGTCAGGTATGTCATTTGTGAGGCATTGTCAACTGAGACACTTGTAGCCTCTGCGAGGCCAGCCTGTGTTATTCCAAGGCTCTGCAAGGTCTCAGTACCGGTCAGACCGCTGACTGCTGAAACTGCGGTGCTTTGAGTAGCCTGATTACCGGTGATTGTTACCGTGTGAATTCCACCGGCGCCATCCCTTGCCAGACCGGACACGCTGTCGATATTCGTTGTTCCGGCTGAAGCGAGAGCTGATTCGGAATTAGTGGCGACTGAATTCAAATTATTGAGAAGCTGAATTGAAGTCGTTTCTTTTGCAGGATCCTGCTGCCCGAATGGAAGATGGATATTTCCCACTGTGGACATGGGAGGAATCTCACCCGATGAATCAGCCATCTTACCCTGGACATACAGCCCGTTTGCCGTACTTACCATATCACTGTTGCCATCGAAACCAAATGATCCGGCTCTTGTAAAGAAATTCTGTCTTCCATCGGAAAGGACGAAGAATCCGCTCCCCTGTAGCGCCAAATCAGTAATTTGACCGCTTGTTTCGAGACCGCCCTGAGTGAATATGTTATCAATCGATGCCACACTCATTCCGAGACCACGCTGGATCGGATTCGTTCCGCCTGTGATCGCGGATGGTCTTCCGGCTCCCCTCAGTGTCTGAATAAGCGATTCCTGGAACAGAGTTCGGCTTCGCTTAAAGCCGACTGAGTTGACGTTCGCGATGTTGTTACCGATTACATCCATACGTACAACATGGTTGCGGAGTCCTGACGCTCCTGAGAACAGTGAACTAAGCATTACAACACCTCCTTGCATTCAGGCTTCCTCAAGGAGGTCCGGCCTGATATGCATTATCCGTTACTAAACTATTACTGCGCTGTCTATCTGGGTGAAAACACCCTCTTTCATATTATCTCTTTCCATTGCGGTTATGACCGTTCTGTTTCTGACAGATACGACAACCGCCAGATCATTGAGCAACACGAGTGATTCGCGAGCGCCTTTGGCTGCAGCCTTGTCGACCGCGCTTTCGAGACGATCTATTCTGTCACCGCTCATATCTATTTGTCGCCTCTCGATTCTTTCAGAGACATGCCTGGAGAATGTCAGGCTGCTGTTAAGAAGCCGCGAGAAATCGGCGGCGGCAGCCTGACTGCCGGACACTCCTGTCTGCTTAACGCCGGAAACTGTCTGATCGACTTGTCCGATCTGATTAACCATCGCCATTCCCCGCATCTTCTTCAGGCTCTTCCCCCGTATCTCCCACCTCGATCACATCGCCGAGAGGAACACTCGTTCCGTCAATCATCAGGAACGCCTGACCATCCTGATACTGAACACCATCCGCTATTCCGAGCATGAACGGAGTCGCCGTGATTTCATCACCATTTGAATTCGTGGCAGTGACCGTGTACGAATATGTGCCGGCTCCTGCCCGCTCACCGTTGGTCGTCCAGCCATCCCATTCGAACACCTGATCACCGCTTCCGATCTTGTCAAGCGTGTATGTAGCCACTTTTTCGCCGCTGCCATCGAATATGTCAATCGTGACACTATCCGCATACTCGCCGAGTTTGTAGTTCAACGTAGCGTTGCCCTCGTTCGGAAGATACATATTGTTCCCGGCTGCTTTTACCTGATGGCCGATAAG
>JAJRZO010000042.1 GCA_024275215.1 Candidatus Zixiibacteriota bacterium
CCTTCCATCGGGTCAGAGACTGAGTTTCTATAATCCGATAATGGGCAGAATCGTTGGCGAGGACGGCAGCATGGTTCCGACATTGCCGGAGTCGCAATTCAAGAACAGCGAGACAGCGGTAAAATTCAGCCGTTCTGTCAGAGGATTCATGGCTTCTCTCTATTTCTATCATGGTTTCTACAAGAATCCGATGGGGTTCGATATGGCTCTCGGTACTCCGGTGTATCCGAGACTTGATGTCTATGGTGCATCGGTAAGAGGACAGGTCGTGGGAGGAATCGTATGGCTCGAAGGCGGATATTTTGAATCACGAGATGATTCTGATGGCAACGATCCGTTCATGCCGAATTCATCTGTTAGTGGATTGATTGGTTTCGAGCGGCAGGTTGCGACAAACCTTACCGCCAATATCCAGTGGCAGGTTGACTACATGACTGACTACGATAAGTATGAAATGCAGCAGTCGATGGCCGGCGGATATGTGAGAGATGAAGTGAAACATTTGCTGACATCTCGTGTTACTAAGTTATTGTTCGATGAGTTGTTGAATTTGTCAGGTTTTGTTTTCTATTCGCCGTCGGATGAAGATGGTTATGCGCGGTTACTGGCGGAATACAAGTACACTGATGAAATAAGGCTTGCTGTCGGAGCAAACATTTTCGGAGGCGATCACGATGCCAGTGATTTCGGACAGTTCAAACTCGACGACAATGTGTATGTCAAAATGACATACGGATTCTAAAGGAGATAACAATGACTGTAGAGAATTCAATCAGATTACTGGCAGGCTCAATGATAATTTTGTCATTGGTTCTGTATCTGCTGGTCTCTCCCTACTGGCTTTTGTTGACTGCATTTGTAGGATTGAATCTCATGCAGTCATCGATTACAAAGTTTTGTCCCGCGGAGATTATGTTAAGGCGGGTATTCTTTAAGGGTAAGTAGGGTTATTGTCACAGCTAATCAGAGTTAAGGTGACGACAAATCGCAGGGGTGGATGCCCCTGCGATTTTTTGATGTCTGAATATCATGTATACGAAGCAGGCAGCCCACCTCCAAGGGCTATGTTGAAAAACCTGATTATGAGACAAAAGTGCACACAGTAGCTGTGAGGCTGTGTTGCAACAGGTATTTTGTTGAATATGAGTGAGGATTCGATATGTTTTATTCTTCATAGAATAAAGTAAAAGAGGTTATAGAAATGGCATATCGATACGGCAATCGTCAAGATCAGTCCCTTTTCCCTGCAAGTATTGAGGATTATGTACCATCCGACGCACCCGTACGAGCTTACGATGCTTTTGTGGATGCACTCGATTTTGATGCTTTGGGAATCGAGTTGGATTCATATAAGGTTGGCAATTCATCGTACGATCGGAGGTCAATGCTGAAGTTGTTGGTTTATGGTTATTCGTATGGTGTTCGCAGCAGCCGTAAGCTTGAGCGTGAGACTCATTACAATCTGAGTTTCATCTGGTTGACAGGCGGATTGAAACCTGATCACAAGACGATAGCTGAGTTCCGTCGTAAGCATAAGTCAGCTTTAAGCAAAGTACTCAGGCAATGCGCTCGTCTTTGTCTGAAACTGGGCTTGATTGCCGGTAATACCTTGTTTGTCGATGGTTACATACCGAAGGCGTTCCCCGACTGTCGGAAGGGTTTTTTCATAAGGCTTCTTGGCCTGACATGCATCAGGTTGTATATTAGTGTTTTATGCGGCCCATTGGGCCTTTTCCTTTTTGGTAAATGTGGGAGCCATGGGCAAAAGTAAAACAGACAAGATTACACCACTGCAACGGGACACCTTGGACGAGATATATCGTCATATCGACGCCAAGGGGTATCCGCCGACGGTGAAAGAATTGAGCGTGACCTTCGGGATCAGCCATTCGAGCGTGCATGAACGGATTAACCAACTGGTCCGAAAGGAGTTCCTGAGACGTGAAGGCCGCAAGGCCCGCGGGCTGACCGTGGCCAAGCGGCCGGAAGACATGGCGGCGAATTAGAAATGCGGGTTATACACAAATCTCCATAACAGTGGAATCTCTATGTTATGGATAGTCAAAACCACATTTTGTTGACTTTCCGGGATGTTGATGTACAATTTAGGCGTGTTTTTGTTTGGGAACGAACGTAAACGGAGATCGGGTAGAATAAGAAGTTAGGGCAACAATAACAACGATACAACAGGAATAACATGGCGAACAGGAATCTCACCAGCGCAAAACGGGCAAGGAACGATGAGTTCTATACTCAGTACGCTGATATTGAGAAAGAAATCGAGGCGTACCTAGAGTACGACCCTGACACTTTCCGGGGTAAAGTGGTTTACTGCAACTGCGATGACCCCTACGAGAGCAACTTCTTTCGCTATTTTGTGCTCAATTTCGATAAGCTTGGGCTAAAACAGCTTATCACCACCAGCTACAAGCCTTCACCCGTGGCCAACACGCAACTCACATTGTTTGGAGATGACAAAACCATCCCCCCAGTAAAGGGACGCCCAAAAGTAAACGCCAATAAGTTCATCATTAATGAAGTTCACGACATGGACGGCGATGGACAGTTTAACCTGAAGGATGTCGCCTTGCAGTTAAAGGCAAACAAGAACAACGAATGGGCACCGCTTGATGGCGACGGCGATTTTCGCAGCGATGAATGTATCGCTCTTTTGGAGGAATCAG
>JAJRZO010000043.1 GCA_024275215.1 Candidatus Zixiibacteriota bacterium
ATGTATGCGGCATTGAATGTTACTGCAAGACCGTCGTCGCCGGCGGCATTTTCAATACCAACAGTGGAACCGGCAAGCCCTGAGGCATCATTACCCGGATCCATCACTGCATACTGTAACACAAGGCGCCCTGTCTGATACATGATCGCCTGGAAAGTCAGAGAACCAGTGCCGGACGGGTACTCATAGTTCCTGATACCCTCGAAGCTGACTATAAAGCGGTTGTTGGCAACATCAGAATAGTAATAAACATTGCCCGCTTCAGGTGGATCGAGGTCATCCCACCACATCGCAATCATGTTGTTCGGAGTTGCTGAATTAGGCAGGTCGGAGTTCTGCGTCGTGGTGTATCCCTGCCCGAATGTCAGGTAGCCATTCGAATTGATATAGATTTCAGTCTGAGCACTCTCATAGAATGGAAATGTTATGCCCATTGCGACAGGTCCGACATAACTGTCATCATCGAGTGTAACAGGCGTTCCGACAGCAGAGATGTCGACCCATTCATAGGTCGGGCCGCCCGGTTCATCCGAATCGATCCACTGATAACCGTAAGTATCCGGACCGCCACTGCCTTTGTCAACAGGTGCAAAGAATGGCTCATCGATTTCACCTTTGTCAGAATCACCCGCACGGTAGCCTATCGGCTCACGGACACCGGCAAGGGTAAGAATCTTACCGCCCATTGATTTGTCTCCCACAGGCGAAGCAAACTGCTTGTCGAACATCGTGACGCCGACATTGTAGTGCATCAATCCGGGACCATTGTTGTAAATCACCAGCGGTGCGGTCTTCTGTGCGCCCGGATCGACATACATGTCTACAGACGACTGAAGTACTTCGAAAACCGGTGCATAGACAAACAGGTTGACTGTAACACTGCCTGTCGGATTTACCGGGTCATTGCAGTTATAATCAAGAGTTCCGACATAGTCGCCCGGTGCCATTCCGGAAGCATCAACCGTGAATGGGAAATTCAGACTGTCATTCGGTGATACATCGAAATACTGCGAGGAACAGTTAATCCAGCTATCCGATGGCACGAATTGAATGCTCAGATTCCCGATACCGGTATTCCTGATGTCAATCTGATGCTGCGAGGTTTCATTCTCAACGAGACTGTCAACATAAGCAGCCTGTTCAATTTCAAGCACCGGCGGATAGATATAAACATTGATCGGCACACTTCCGGTTATGCTGCCCGGGATATTTGTAGTGTATTGCAATGTCCCTGAATTCATGCCGGAGTTCATGCCGTTAGTGTTGATAGTAAACGAAAAGTCAATGCTATCGCCCGGTGAGATGTAGTTATTATCGGTATTGCAGGAAAGCCACGGATCACCCGGACTGAAACGAACCCTCAGGGTGCCGTCGCCAGTGCTCCTGACTCGTATCGTGCGCTGTACTATTTCACCTTCGACCAGGCTGTCAACGAATGTCGCTGGTTCGAGTTCCATCGCAGGAGTACCGCCGGAACCCTGGTAGTAACCCTTCAGCTCGATATCATCGATATTCCAGCCGCCATACACTTGCGAACCGTCAGTGCTGCCGAGTCCGAATCTGATCTTGAAATCAGGATTGAAGTCGGCGTATGTGGAAAGATCGTAGAAATCTTCATTCCACGATGTTTCCTGAGATGTTCCACTATTCTCCCAGAGTGTAACCCATGCTGAACCATCCCATACCTGAAGATAGGCGTGGTCATACGTTGAGGACTCGAATCCTCTCCAGTGCCAGTAGCGCATTTCAATACTGGCATAGTCCGAACAATCGATATTCGGTGAAGTGACCCACTGGGTTCCTGGGATGTTGTTGTTATAATCACCGCCAATGTCATTGCCAAGGACTTCATTGCCTTCAGTCGGGCTGTGGTCGAGACCGGGATCGTTAGCGCTCGAAACCGCAGGACCCATCTCCCATTCGGCAGTGCCGCCAAGACCGGTCCAGCCCTGATCAAACGCAAAGTCATCGTAGAAGAAAGCAACGCGGTCACCGACAGTGATCATCAGATTCAGCGTCGTTGAGAACCCAAGATCTCCTGTCAGATTGAGCTGCACAGTGACGGCATAGCCCATCGGGGTACCCGCATCTGCGGACACTGTGAACACATCGCCTGCACCATCAGCCGTTCCGCCATCGGGCGCGATTGTTCCAAAAGCGACAGCATCATCAGAAATCGACAAGTACGGATCGCTCTCCGTAAGCACACCGCCGACATTGCCGGCCTGGCCGCTGCCGGAGTTTTCGAGTGTGACAGTAATGTTTGCTGTTTCACCCGGATCGAGTATACCGTTATTGTTGCCAGCGGCGTCATCGATCGTGAGAGCGAGATTCGTTACGACAGGCGCATGTACGGTAACATTGAAATGACTCTGCCAGAGATCTTTCGCAGTTCCGGTAATATCCAGGTCGAAAGAAATCTTATGACCATCGGGTGTGTTGGGCGAAACATCGAAAGCGTAGGCATTTGCGCTGTACGCTGTGCCATCGTTGCCGGAAATATCGCCGTATGATTCGGTATCATCGGTCAATGAGACAAGCGAATCATTTTCAATAAGAGTGCCACTGACGCTATAGGCCATGTCCGGCCCCACATTCTTGACTTGCATGCCAAGAACAATGCTTTCACCAGCGTCAACATCGCCGTTGTTGTTGCCTGCGACATCATCAATTTCACTGTAATCATAGACCACATACGGACCTGATGGCGCGATAATCTGAATCGTTGAGATATACGGCTGACGGTTCTGGCAGGTAACGACTATATCTGCCACACCGGGAGTACCGAATGCAGTAACCGGTACATCCACTGTACCGGAAGCATCGATATAGGCCGCACCCTTGAGCACACCATCAATAGAGATGCCGACATACGATCCAGGATCGGCAGAAACAGAAATGCTTGTTGCCGTCATCAGGACGGGATCATCATGCACAACAGGATTGACTGTCGGAACACCCATGTATGTCATCACTGACGGATCACCCATCAGGTGGTAGATCTCCCAGTAGTACTCTTCTCTGGATGAGCCGGCTTCCGTGACTGCAAGGTTGCCACGATATATAATAGCATAGTTGGTAACATAATGATCGGTTACCGGCTCGCCGTGATCGTGGAATATACCGTCATAGGCGCCAAGTCCTGTTTCTTCGTATGTTGGATTTGCGCTGACAGGACCATTTCCAACACCCCACCAGAAATCCTCATCCCAATATGTTGAGTTGGAACCGCCAATGTATCCAATACCTCCCTTGTCGGCTTCCTGTAACCAGGATTCACCGAAACAAGGTGTGCTGTAGTCATCACCGAAGGTGTTGGACAAACAGCAATTACCGATTCCGAGCAGCCACTTGTGGTTATTCGTCAGACTCTGAATATCGGTTGTAGTGAACGGTGGATCACTCATTCCAGTATGACCACAGTGAGCAGTATAGTTGTACAGTCCGATACCATCGTCGACCGTCTGGATAATTGCCGCAGCCGCGCCGGATTGATCCGATGCCGGATAGAGCCAGACATTCGGGGCTATTCCATGAAGAGCATTAAAATAATAATCTGTACCATAGTTGATCTGGCCATTACCATAAATAGAGGCATAAGTAGCATCAACACCAGAGACCAGAGTGACTTCTCCGAGATAACTCGGATCAGGCATCAGATACTGTTCGTATTCGAGCGTCTTGTCAATCTGCGGCTGAAGCAATGCTGTAGTATGAGCAGAGAAACGTCCAAAGTATATCTCCGGGAACCAGTCGCCTGTGAACTCTACATATTTCATGTCAGTGATATGCGACCCGGCTGATCCGCTCCACGCCTGAATCTCCTGATCGTCACCGACGAACAACACAAACGACGGCTTCACACCGGGCTGATTGTACAGATCCTGAATCCAGGTCTTGATCGCAGTCTGCGAGGTGCCTATCACATCTGTGTAGCCCACTACGACATCGAAACCCTTCTTGACTTTCCAGGCAATGAAAGGCTGCAACTGAGCCTCGAACATCCTGTCAGACACGATAATATACCTGATCGGGTACTGGACAAGATCATCCTTACCGCTGCTGTACAATGTCCTGTTATAGTTGAATATTCTGTTATAAGACGGACCAAACATTGGCGAGTAGTACTCTCTGTTCATTTGCTCGGTCTTGGCCCAATCCGCATTCAGGTAGTTGATTCTGATTTCTATACTGGTATAAACCCGGAGCTTGTTCTCGGTAGGATTGTACTCGAACGGGCATGTATAAACCTGTCCGAGACGAACATTACGCATTATGCCTTTGATCTTCGATTCCGCAAGTGGAAGCGAATACCAACCGGACTGTGCATAAAGATCGCGATTATACTCGAATGGTACGAGATCAGGATCATCCGACTTGGAAAGCGATGGCTGCACGGGCATTATCGGCAATGTAATTCCGTAGTCGGCCAAAGAAATCTCATGATATTCAGACTTAGTGACAGTCGTCTGCAACTCGCATCCAAACGGAATTGAGAGCAGCTTGTTGGCCATCGGAAGATTCGGTTCGCCGATTCGTTGTGACCGCGAAAAATTTTCGACCGAAAGAAGAATGAAATCACCCTCTTTTGTGGCAACTTCATTGAGCGTAAATTCCCCGACCTCGAGACGCATTGTCAAACCGTTACGGTCTTGATCAAGCAGCGTCACTCCGGACCGGGAGTTGTTCAGTTTGATTGTCTGAGCTGCATAAGCGCTGCTTACTATCAGCACGAAAGCAAATGCAACTGTCAGAAGTGCAGTGGCTGACTTTCTCACTTCTCCCTCCACGAGTAAATAATGTTACTTAGTATTTATTCATTTTTTCAAATTAGAGCACTATCCGCCAGCAAGGTGAGGATAGCACAGATATGACCGCGAAAACGCAAGTTTATATAATTATAATAACAAACGACGGAAAAGAAAGTGAAATTTGGATTATTTTGCCTGTAATAGAGTTATCATGTCGATATTTTCATGTATTTTATTTTGTTCTACTGAAGAATGTCATGGTTGCCAAATCAGTTTTTGATCTTCGTGTAGTCGATCTCGGAGCCGAGCACACTGTGAGGAACAAGATATACTACCATTGTAATAATCGATGCAGCTATGATCCATCCACGACCTTTACCGGGGATTCGAGTACGATACAGCGCAATCAACCAAAAGATAAATGCGACCAGAGTCTTGTTGTCTGTCATATCATGGCCAAATGGCCAACCTGTCCAGAACGCGCCGAATGCGTATTTCTGCACGATTGGACCAAGAATTAAGCCTCCGATAAGAAGAAATCCGGATGTCCAGAGGGCAAGCGCGAATGTTCTGGGGCGGCCTGCAATCGCCTCGATTCCGGTACGGGTCGATAGCAACATTGCGATAAACATAAAGAAAATATGCGGAAAGAGTATAA
This sequence comes from Candidatus Zixiibacteriota bacterium, assembly GCA_024275215.1. Lineage (GTDB taxonomy): Bacteria > Zixibacteria > MSB-5A5 > JAABVY01 > JAHJOQ01 > JAJRZO01. The sequence goes on from JAJRZO010000043.1 coordinate 5,410, forward strand.
AATGAGGCACCGGATCCTTGAATCGAATAATAACTGGGTTCTCGGTCAGGTCGTGTCTGGAGCCGCTCTGTTCTATCAGGGTGATCTGATACATCACTTTGCCTGCGGATGGTTGTTTCGGGATAACAGCAACGAGTGATCCGTCTCGTCTGGACATGGGTAATACTGTCCAGGAGTCATTGCTTTTATATCGCCGGAACTTAATCTCGCCGAATGTCTCAGTTGAAGCTTTGATCTCGATTTCAGCATCGGATGATGTATCGTGCGAG
>JAJRZO010000044.1 GCA_024275215.1 Candidatus Zixiibacteriota bacterium
AAAATGAATGGGATATGGAATTCTGTGAGAGTGGCGAAGAAGCTCTGAAGATCATGGAATCCAAACATTTCGATTTGATTGTGTCTGATATGATGATGCCCAACATGAATGGTGCGCAGCTTCTCAAGAATGTCAGTGAACTTCATCCGGAGACAGTCAGATTCATCCTGTCCGGTCATTCTGACAGAGAGCTGGTTCTGCAGTCAGTGGGCTATGCTCATCGATATCTTGCCAAGCCATGCGATCCTGACGACCTGAAGATGAATCTGGAAAAATCTCTTGGATTGAAGAAAATGTTGGCAAGCAAGGAAATTCACGATAGAATCGCCAGCATCAAGAGTCTTCCAAGCCCGCCGGCAGTCTACCACGAACTTGTGACTGAACTGGCGTCAGAAACATCATCAGTAAGATCAGTCGCCGAGATTGTCTGCAAGGATATGAGTTTAGCTGCGAAACTGTTGCAGATGGTAAATTCAGCGTTTTTCGGGCTGCCTGCCCATGTCGAAAGTCCTCGTCAGGCAGTAAACCTTCTGGGGCTTGACACAGTAAGAGCATTGGTTCTTACTGCTGGAGTCTATTCTCAATTCGACAGCGCCAGCATGTCAAATACCGAGCTTGGGTCACTTTTTTCGCATAGCCTGAGAGTTGGAACCAACGCGAAAAAGATAGGCGCCGAATTAGGACTTACTCGAAACCAAAGCGATGATGCTCTTCTTGCAGGCCTGATGCACGACATTGGAAAGCTGGTTCTCGCAATGAGTTTCAGCGATGAGATGCAGGAGGTTATGGACTTGATCTCCTCGAAATCAATCAAGCGACATATTGCCGAAATAGAAGTTTTTGGTGTGTCTCATGCTGAAATCGGAGCACATTTGCTTTCGCTCTGGGGCATGTCAGATACGATGATTGAAGCGGTCGCATATCATCACAGGCCGAACGAGATTTCAGCACCGAAAGAAAGCGTGCTTGCGGCTGTGCACATTGCAAACGGCATAGATCATCTTGAAGAAGAAGATTCAGACGATAAAATTGCAATGTACTTTGATTCAGAATATATAACATCCAATGACATCTTTGATAGTCTGCCTGCATTTCGTGGACTTTGTGAGACACAAATGGCTTGATGATGGAGTAAGAAATGAGCGCAAAATTCCCAGAGAAAATACTGGTTGTCGATGATGAACCAAATCTGTTGAACGCAATCAAGCGCCAGTTGCGCGGAAGATTCAATATCACAACCGCTGAAGGCGGACAGCAGGGTTTGAAGGTGCTGAAGGATGAATCGCCTTTTGCCATTGTCATTTCTGACATGCGTATGCCTGAGATGAACGGCATTCAATTCCTCAGGGAGGTTACGAAGAAATCACCCGACTCTGTACGGATGATGCTCACGGGAAACGCCGACATTGAAACCGCCGTCCATGCCGTCAATGACGGGAATATCTTCAGATTCCTGACCAAACCATGTAAGAAAGAGATACTGGAATGGGCATTCGAATCAGGAATAAAACAGTATCGGCTTGTCAGGGCGGAACGAGATCTGCTCGAAAATACACTGAGGGGCAGTATCAGGGTGTTGACGACCATTCTGGAGCTTGTAAATCCTCTTGCTTTCAGCAGGACATCACGAGTGCGCAAGTATGTCAAACAGATTGTCAAACATCTGAATATCAAGGCTGCATGGCAATTCGATCTGGCCGCCATGCTATGTCAGATCGGCTGTGTGACGGTTCCATCGGATGTATTGGCGAAGGTCTATGCGGGTACCGGAGTAACGGACGAGGAACAAGCGATGTACGCGCAGCATCCTTCGATAGCCGAACAGCTTCTTTCGAGAATTCCCAGACTCGAGAGAGTCTCTCAGATGATTGCGGCACAACATACAAGTTTCGCCGAATTGAATATTGACAGCGAGCATCTCCCCAAAGACTCGGGCGTACTCGGAGGACTGATTCTCAAGACCGTAATCGATCTGGATACTTTGATATCGCAAGGACATTCCAAGTCCCAGGCAGTGGGTGAACTGCGGCTGCATAGCGACGATTACCACCCGCTCATTTTCGATGCGTTGAGTAAGGTCGAGGCTGTTGAAGTTGAAGTACAGTGTAGATCTGTCGATATTCGCCAGCTCAATGAGGCGATGATTCTCGCCGAGGATATCAGGACGAAAGATGGTCGACTGCTCGCCGCGAAAGGGCAGCAGGCCGGACTTTCCGTTCGCACTCTGCTGGTCAACTATCTCGAGAGGAAAGAAATCGACGAGATGGTTCGTGTTGATGTCCCGACAAATGATCCAAGCCGCCAGACTGCGGGGGCGAGTCTGGCAGCGACATAGTCCAACCGCTGCGCCTGGCAGACACTTCCTCGTCTGATGTATCCTGTGTTTGAATCGGCAGATGTGGATAGGCTGTCTCATAAGTCCTGACTAACTCAAGCTGGAAACTGACCTTGTCACTCCCGCGCATGCGGGAGTCTATCCTAACGATGATGGATTCAATGGATTCCCGCCTTCGCGGGAATGACGATATCAAGTGCTCGCAGGGGCTGTGCCCCTGCGGATTCTCTGTTGTAACTATCTGCAATGCAATATACTAAATACACGGCAGCACAGCTACCGTGTGCACTTTACGAGGCAACTTAACTTTTTCAAC
>JAJRZO010000045.1 GCA_024275215.1 Candidatus Zixiibacteriota bacterium
CGGGTCAACTCTTGCTGAGTCGATGTCGACCTCGAACCAGTAGAACACCGTGTCACCAGCTGGAATCGTGTCATTGAGACCCGAAAACGCCAGTGTTGTGTTCTCTGAGAAGTCAGTTGAACTGCCAAGGTTCAGGACCTCAGCTATCTTGGTACCACCAGTATGAGTACTATCATAATTGCGGTACAGGTAGATATTCTCAAACATGTACGGTTCATCGTTGAAAGATGCAATCGTAATGCCTCTGATAGTGTCCTGAGACGCCGTCAGATTTGCGATGTGGAATTCAAAGACCCTTGCTCCATCCGTCCTTGCTGATACAGTATAGATGGTGTCATAAGTCGTAGCATCTGTGTATGCAGAATCAGCATTCGTTTCAACGTGATAGGGGTGCAACAATTCCACAGTCATACTTGGCGAACCGGAGAATGCGGCACTGACTATGCCAGCAGACAGGTCGTCACCACCTCCTCCGAGCGAAAGGTCTCCTTGCGCCCAGGCGCTGCCGGAAAGCATTAACCCGGCTACAAGGAGAAAAAGAAAGGTGCGAACGTGTTTCATTCGACAACCCCCTGCAGTAGGTTGTAAGGTTACTGGTTTCTTTTCCGTCATTGGGTTTTGGTTCATAGGCTGAGTGCCTACCTCCTTTCCTCTCTTAACTCTTAGTTTCATTATATCACTTCTTAATCTATTTCCATCTTCAGTTCGAAAAAACCACGTGAACAACAATGCACTAAGCCGTCACGGTATCATAATTAAGATCGAACATAACCTCGTCTGTTCGTTCTCGCATTTGGGAAGATCAAGAAAATTAACTGGAACCAGAAGGTTCTCTTCCCTGAGCGATAGGTTACAATCCATTAGAGACGCAAAAGACCCAGCCGCCGGGGATTCTATTCACACTCCCCGATGCCGAGTGTACTGCTCGTTCTCCCTATCTCTCTTTAGCCAAAAAGCCTAATAACCTAATTCAATCTAACCGTTTGCAAACATACATCCGGCAATTTATCGGCGCAAAGTAAATTCAACGTGACCGAAAAAGCAAGTTCTTTTTTTCACACCTCGCCAAACATGCAAATAGCACTTGCACCGAAAATTTTCGGAATTCTATTAAGTTGTTGATTCTTTGTCAAGTAATAATTTGCCAACCTTTCACTTATGAAAAGCAGTTAAACCATTTTCACCGGTTCAGACTTTTAACCGACTGTCTCGCACACAATGGTGCGCCTGCGTTACTGTGGAACAGTTCGCAGCCGCACTTATGGTCTGCGGCAATTGCTTGTACCAACCCATGTATATAAAGCATGGTCAATTAGTCTATCGGCACGCAGGATTGGAAGTTTAGTTTCATTCTGTAACATAACGCTCGCAATGAATCAATTTCAGACCGGTCAAATCACATCCGACGATATTTTCTCAGCTATTTCCTGCTTACGCAGAAGTGATATTTTCAGAAGCGGTGGAGTCACCAGCGTAGTTACCATAACCATAATCACAACAGCCGAATAGGTTGGTTTTGACACTATCGGCACGCCCGCCAGAAATATCCCGGCGCCGATTTTCGCGAAAATAAGACCTACTTCGCCTCTCGGTATCATGCCAAGCCCAACGGCAAATTTGTTCGTGCCCTTGTTCCAGACTCCGAGTGAACAAACCTGTTTGCCGATTATCGCAGCCAGTGTGAGCGCGCCCGCAAAACCCAGAATACTCGGATCGGAAAATGTCCTGAGATCAACCAACAATCCCATCCGCACAAAGAAAATAGGCACGAGGAAAAGGGCTATGGGACGAATAAGCTCATCAAGACCATGCTCGCCTCTTTCCACATAGCCACGGTAATGAACATCATCCATAATCAAACCTGCCGCAAATGCTCCCACGATTGCCGCAAGACCTATTTTTTCCGCGAGGAATGCAAGCAGGAAACAGACAGCGAGCGCAATAGTCAACAGTACACCGGTCGCCTTTACTCTCAGACCGAATTTGAATATCTTTGGCACAAGGTATGAACCTATCAACAACGCGCCGACAATGAAACCGACAGCTTTCAGAACTGAACTCAGGATTGCGCCGGAGTTGACTCCCTCCGCACCGGATCCGGCTGCGCTTATTAGTCCGGTTACAATCGACAACACTACCAGTCCCATGATGTCATCGATCACAGCGGCTCCAAGGATGATCTGACCTTCCCGGCTTTTTACCTTGTTTATATCTTTGAGGACTCGCGCGGTTATTCCGACTGAGGTTGCGCAGAGAGTTGCTCCGATGAATACATGTGTATACAATGATTCCGCCGGCAGGAACCATGCCGCGACTCCCCAGCCCAGAAAGAACGGGGCGATCACTCCAAGCGTAGCCACTACGAATGCTGATGCGCCGACAGAGAGCATTTCTTTGATGTTGGTTTCAAGTCCAACCTCGAACAACAAAATCATTACGCCGATCTCCGCCAGCACTTCAAGAGAAATATTTTCTTTGAGAAACTCGAGGCTGTCAATCCCGACAAGAGCAAGGTTGCCAATCACTACTCCTATTACAAGTTCCCCAAGAACTGCCGGCTGCTGGAATCGTTCAAAAGCATCCCCGCCTATCTTGGCTGTTACAAGAAGGACTATCAAAGCGAACAACACTGGTACGACTACGGATTCCGAATGACCGCCGCCGGATGTGTGTTCGGTGCCGGAAGTTTCGTGCGTTGTTTCGCCTGCTGTTTGCTGGTGCGTGTTGTTTTGAGAATAGACTCTGTTACTGGCGATCGCGACGATCACCACCAGGAGTGCCACGAATACGATGAATGATCTTTTCATGCTATAACCTCACTCCTTGCGACATGACATCTCACAAGTCGATTATGAATCGCAACAAACAAGCAATTGCGGATTCGATTGCAAGTCTTTTTTTATTTGCATTCACATGAAAACGGTTATCCATTCCAACCTAAGCAGGTCAACGTTCCGCAGCCTCGCGGAGCAGGGCAAGAAACCCGACATCATTGTTTGATGAATAGTTTTGTTACAATAGTATATGAATATATGAAAATACATGAATGGATGTAATATAAGCCCGTGCAGCTCAAGCGGCCTGTCCGCTTGATGATTGCTAAGTCACTGTAGCCTTATTTCCCGATCTCCTGAAGTATCCTGATATAGCTCTCATATCTCTCAGGAAATATCTTTCCTGACCTGACCGCCTTTATTACTGCGCAGTCAGGTTCGACACTGTGGCTGCAATCTGAAAATCTGCAATGCTTCGACACATCGGCTATTTCAGAATAGAATTGATCAATATCCTGTCGGTTAATACTGCTCAGTCCGAGTGCGCGGAGTCCGGGAGTATCCACGACATATCCGCCGCAATCGAGCGGGAACAGTTCGACAACTGTAGTCGTATGTTTTCCCTTGCCTGTCTTGTCGGATACTTTTCCAGTACGTAACTTTAATCCCGGCTGTATCGCATTTAACAGGCTCGATTTGCCAGTACCGGATTGCCCGACGATCACCGATTCCTTCGCTTTCAATTTCTCTTTCAGCTTGTCGATACCAAGCCCTTCGGATACGCTCGTCAGAATAACATCTATATTAATCGAGTTATAAATCGCCTTGGTTCTGTCGAGGTCGATATTGTGCTTCAGGTCGATTTTGTTGATTACAACCACCGGCTGCATTCCGCCACGGAGAGCTGTGATGATAAATCGATCAATCAGCCGCATCCTGAATGGCGGAGCCTTGACCGACGCTACAGCAATCATCTGGTCGATATTTGCGGCGATCAATTGCTGCCGCTCTTTTCGGAGAGTTGTTTTTCTTTTTGCAAAATATGTTCTTCGTGGAAGAACTTCGGTTATCACACCGGTACGAAGTTCACCTTCCGATGGCGGATTGGGATCGGTCTCAATATTGACATCATCGCCGACAACAACCGGAGAAAGCTCGAACTCGGCTTTTTCTTTGACTGACCCCCTTACAGTGCAGAGCACAATCTCATCCGACAATTTCACATGAAAAGTGCGCCCGGTGATTTTGATTACTCGACCTGTCAAATACTAAGCTCCCGCCATCATGTGACCCAGAGTCAACATTCAAAGAATGTAGCTCGCCAATTATAAGAGAGCAAGCGTCATCTTTTCTTAAATACAAAGGATGCGATATTTAGTCGCTATAGAGTAGCGCAGGAGTGCTGTGTGCGGCGGATTTAGAGAGGTTGTCTCAAAAGCTTTGATTTACACAAGTGGAGTTCTGGCTTTGTCGCCCCCGCGAAGGGGCTTGTTGCAAAACCCACCTCAAGTGCTCGCAGGGGCTGTGCCCCTGCGGATTCTCTGTTGTAACGATCTGCAATGCAATATACTAAATACACGGCAGCACAGCTACCGTGTGCACTTTACGAGGCAACTTAACTTTTTCAACAAGCCCGAAGGCGGGGGTCCATTTAACATCAACGCATTCAATGGATTCCCGCCTGCGCGGGAATGACGCTACTTATTCCCGTAAACAGAATTACCTGTATTTCACATCTTTTGGGATAGCCTCTAGACATCTGCCATGCACGATAAGTCAAGCAGGAAACTGACCATGTCACTCCCGCGCAGGGGGGAGTCTATTCCAACGATAGCGCATTCAATTGATTCCCGCCTTCGCGGGAATGACACATCTTTGCTCTTACGAACATGGATTAACCGCCATCCCCATCTATTGGGACAACCTCTGGACATCTCCCGTGCACAATGCACTCGACATGCCGGACTTGATCCGGCATCCAGTTCCTGCAGACCAAATGTCCTGCGATATTCTCAACTAATTGACCGCAATCGCTCGAATTCGCTTTACACTTATCGCATCTCGGACATATTATCAC
>JAJRZO010000046.1 GCA_024275215.1 Candidatus Zixiibacteriota bacterium
AATCGCAACAGGCCGCGAGAGTATTCTGTCAACATCAAGCAGCTCGATACCGACACAGGCTCCGACAATATCGACGATAGCATCGACAGCGCCGACCTCGTGGAAATGTACGCTGTCAATACTTGTCCCATGCACGGCGGCTTCAGCCTCGGCGAGCCGCGCAAAGATACTCCTCGCGTTGTGTTTCACAGAATTCGACAGTTTACCCTCGTCTATTATTTCGTATATGTCTGCAAGATGACGATGCGTTGCGGTTTCCTCGACATTCACGATCATCTGCGTAGCCGCAATGTGACTTCTTTCTGTCTTCTCAGTCGAAATATCGAAACCGGTCAGGTTCAGTCCGTTCAATGCTGATTTGAGTTGGTCAATCGACACACCAGCATCGATTAAAGCGCCGAGTATCATATCGCCCGCGCAACCATACGACGGATCGAAAACAAGTGTTTTCATTTATTACGCTCCTTCAGTAATCCAAGAATACGTACAGCGGCACATGCCGCAGCAAATCCGCTATCGATATTGACGACCGTGATTCCCGACGAACAGGAATTCAGCATCGCAAGTAGCGCAGCAACGCCACCGAACGATGCTCCATAACCAATCGAGGTCGGTACTGCTATCACAGGCTTACCGACGAATCCCCCAACGACCGATGCGAGTGCGCCCTCCATGCCTGCGACTACAATGAACACATCATGCCTGTCGAGGATGTCAGCAGACGCTGTGAATCTGTGTATACCTGACACACCGACATCAAATAGTTTCTCGACACGACATCCCATAGCTTCACATGTCACAGCAGCTTCTTCTGCGACAGGGATATCAGCCGTGCCTGCTGTTATGATGGCGACTCCGCCCTCTAATCTGTTTTGTCGTGATCTTCCTGACGAATCGATGAAAACTGTTCTCGCAAGTTTGTTGTGATTTGCCCGTGCATATTTTGCTGTCAGTTTTTTCGCAGTTTTATCAGCGATTCTCGTGGCGAGAACAGGAGATTTCGATTTCAGCATCGCTGCTGTGATCTTGAGAATCTGGCTGTCGGTCTTGCCCTCGCAAAATATTACTTCGGGAAAGCCGAGCCGAAGAGTCCTGTGATTGTCGACGCGAGCGAATCCGAGATCATCGAATGGCAGGTTTTTCAGCTTTTCGAGACCATTCTCAATGCTGAGCTTGCCAGATCTGATGTCTTCAAGCAACTTGAAAAGCTTTTCTCGATCCATATTATGCTGTAAGCTTGTGACGGGTTTGGATATAGTTGTCGAAAATTGCGACTATATCATTATAACTTTCAACCGAAAACATAGCCGGTCTGAGTTTCGAGATGTTCAGCCAGCCCCTTGTAAACCATGCAAGATGCTTGCGCGCCTTCAGGCATCCGCTCTTTTCACCAAAGTCCTCAATCAGTAATCGCGTAAACTTGAGACATATCTCAATCTTCTCTTCGAGAGATGGTTCGCCCGGATCAGGATTTCCTCGCAGCACCTGATCGACACGCCGAAATATCCATGGCGCACCCATCGCGGCGCGTCCAATCATCACAAGATCACAACCGGTCTGATCGATCATATCGAGAGCATCCTGAGGTTCGACTATATCTCCATTTCCTATTACAGGTATACTGACAGATTCTTTGAGTTCAGCGATCCTGCTCCAGTCCGATTTACCCTTAAAACCTGACGCCTTAGTTCGTGGATGCAACGTCAACATTGATATTCCGCACCGTTCGGCAAGTTTTCCAATCTCAAGGAAGTTGGTGCTTTCACTATCCCAGCCGGCTCTGAACTTTATGCTTACAGGAATGTCGACAGCTTCGACAGCAGCCATGAAAAGCTCCTCAGTCAAAGAAATATCCTTCAGGAGTGCAGCGCCACCGCACTTGTTCACGATTTTTTTCGCAGGACATCCGAAATTCAGATCAATCATATCCACGCCGGAGTCGGCTACGATCCGGCATGCCTCTCCGAGTGCCTTAGGACTTCTTCCAAAGAGCTGCACAGAAATCGGTCTTTCTTCCTCGCGAAATCGTAACATCTTGTGTGTCTTGCGATTGCCCCTGACAAGCCCTTCGGCGGAGATCATCTCCG
>JAJRZO010000047.1 GCA_024275215.1 Candidatus Zixiibacteriota bacterium
TAGCTCGTTTCCGTGAAAACGACAGTATTATCCAATTTCGCGGCAGTCAGTGCAGTTGCGCCGAGGATCGCCGGCACCGACAGCACAAACGAAAAATTGAATGCCTCAAGTCGACCGACTCCTGCGAAAAGCGCAGTCGCGATTGTCGACCCTGATCTCGAAATGCCCGGCATGATCGCGAGCGCCTGCGCGCATCCCACCAGAATCCCGTTGCGAAAACCGACATGCTTCTCTCCCGGTTTTACCAGCCATGTGATTAGAAGCGCGGCAGAAGTTACGAGCAGCATAATCGACACTACCAGCGGCGACTGAAACGCTGTCTCGATATAATCACCGAACAGCAGTCCAACAATAACCGCCGGGATCGTTGCGACAATAATAACAAGTAACAGCCGGAAATCTCGCCACGTTTTTCTATCATCTGCGCCGGTAATCAGACGATACGGAGAAATAAATATTCTGTTCAGGATCGGGAAAAAGTAGACACCTACTGCTATCAGTGTCGCGAAATGGATCGCAACCTCGAAAGTGACATCGCTGGACTTCACACCCATGAGCTTTTCGGCCAGCACAAGATGCCCGGAGGATGATACCGGCAGGAATTCGGTCAGTCCCTGCACAAAGCCGAGTATGGCTGCCTCAAGAACTGACATCAATCAACCAACCAGACCGATCTTAATAAATGGCAAAATTCACTCCGGTTATAAATCCCCACTGGTCATCGATCTGAAACTCGCCATAGAATTGTGTTCGATTTGTAGGAGCAAACTGAACACCCATGTTCAGACCAATGTCGAAATCACTATCTTTGTATCCAGAGGTATTGAGACGCTCTGCGCGGAAATTGAGTCGGCTGTATGGCGTTAGTGTCACATTCGATGAAAGCTCAATCGGATGTGAACCGATCAGACCGAAACCGAGGATCCAGACATTGGCATCATGGCCGACATCGTAGTATTCACCGAAAAGGCTCAAAGCCATGTCGGGGACAGTATAGTCTTCACGATTAAGAAAATGTGTTTTTGCAGACAGACTGATCATGAAATGCGGATCGTCGCCGCGCTCTGTGTCATCTATGCCGGACCTTAATTCAAACTCAGTATTGGATGCTATTCCCATTCTGAAATGTCCGAATACGGCATTTGCATCATCGAAAAACCCGACACTCCCACCGACATCGATAGCACCCAGTGGAACTGCCTCTGCTGTTGAAAGCTGGCCAAAAAGCATGCCATCCCTCAAAGCGCCATTGTTGGCGTTGTTCATAGAATTGCCGGGCTGGCCTGCCATCACAGGCATGGTCATGAACAACGCACACAAAGCTGCAAACACGAGCCTCATCATATCATCCCTCCTGAATAACTCGAACATTCTCTAAATAATTCTCTCAGTTGCTCATACGCAGTGACCCGCTGTATCGATTCAGAAAAAGATACAACAACTCGTAAATTCCAAATGAGCAAACCAAGCCCAGGAAGGAACACAGCATCCTCCCGTCATCAAGAATTTGTGTTGCCCCCTGTAAAGTGTCAACAAGTATTTGAAACGCAGCTTTTTTCTATTGACCTTTGATAAACTCCGTGTTTATTGCCCACGTCAATTTACCGGGAGGCCTGATGGCTCAACAGACTGAACACAACCTCACACTCTTCGAACAGAAACTCGAACAGATTCGAGGCTATCTTTGACGTCGAGAAGCGACTGGCATCGATAGCTAAACTCGAAAAAGAAACAACGGTCGAAGGCTTCTGGAATGACAACGCCAAAGCACAAGTTGTGCTCAAGCGTCTCAAACTCGAAAAAAATATCCTCGCAGAACTTGACGAACTCAATCGGGAACTCGACGATCTCAAAGTCCTCGATGAACTGTGTCAGGAAGATGACACTCCCGATTCTCAGAAGGAATTCGAGGAAACCGCCGAGGCATTCGCCCGAAAACTCGCCAGCTTCGGACTGAAAACATATCTCTCGGAACCTGAGGATCCGAACAATGCCTTGTTGACTATCCATCCCGGCGCAGGCGGTACGGAATCGATGGACTGGGCAGCCATGTTACTGCGGATGTATCTCAGATGGGCTGAACAGAACGGCTATGAAACTGAGACGATTGATTTTCAGGCAGGCGATGAAGCTGGAGTGAAATCAGCCACTGTCGAAGTCAAGGGCGATTACGCTTATGGTTTCCTGAAATCCGAATCGGGCGTACACAGGCTCGTGCGAATTTCACCGTTCGATGCAAATAACCGCAGGCATACATCATTCTGTTCGATCTTTGTCTACCCGGAAGTCGAAGGCGATATAGACATCGAAATCAAAAGCGATGACCTCAGGATCGATACCTATCGGGCATCAGGTGCAGGCGGTCAGCATGTGAATTAAGTTTCGTCGGCGGTTCGGATCACGCATATTCCGACCGGCACGACTGTGCAATGTCAGTCCGAGCGGTCGCAACTGAAGAATCGTGAATCGGCGATGAAAGTTCTCAAAGCACGCCTGTATCAACTGGAGAAAGAAAAAGAAGAAAAGAAAAGACAAAAACTCGAATCGACAAAAATGAAAATCGAGTGGGGATCACAGATCAGATCGTATGTGTTCCACCCCTACAATATGGTCAAGGATCATCGTACGGATTACGAGACATCGAATATCGATAAAGTGATGGACGGAGATATTTCAGATTTCATAAACGCATACCTCGCTTCGAGCAGGTAGCTGGAGGATCAGATGAGCATTTTGACAAAACTTCAGGATAAGGCCAAGACCCTGAAGAAACATGTTGTTCTCCCTGAAGGCGAGGA
>JAJRZO010000048.1 GCA_024275215.1 Candidatus Zixiibacteriota bacterium
AGACATCTGCCATGCACGATAAGTCAAGCAGGAAACTGACCATGTCACTCCCGCGCAGGGGGGAGTCTATTCCAACGATAGCGCATTCAATTGATTCCCGCTTTCGCGGGAATGACACATCTTTGCTCTTACGAACATGGATTAACCGCCATCCCCATCTATTGGGACAACCTCTGGACATCTCCCGTGCACAATGCACTCGACATGCTGGACTTGATCCGGCATCCAGTTCCTGCAGACCAAATGTCCTGCGATATTCTCAACTAATTGACCGCAATCGCTCGAATTCGCTTTACACTTATCGCATCTCGGACATATTATCACTCTCTGGAGGTTTCAGGCGAATTATATGCAATCTGATCGGCTGCCATATATTTCTGTGTTGCTCGCTATTCGCAATGAGGAAGAGCATCTCGACAAGTCTCTCAAATCGATATTGGGACAGGATTACCCACGTGACAAAATCGAGATTCTTCTCATCGATGGCATGTCGACAGACAATACGCCTCAGATAATCGAAGCATGGATGAAAAAAGATCCTCGTGTTCGATCCTTGCAGAATCCGCGAATGATAGTTTCGACAGGGATGAACATTGGAATCGCGGAATCTAAGCATGATCTGATACTCTGGACATCCGGGCATGTTATCCTGCAACCCGATCATCTCAGACGATGTGTGGTGACGATGGAAAAAACTGATGCTGCCGCAGTCGGCGGAGTGCTTCGGACTGATGGGAATACGACCACAGGCAGAATCAATGCCGCAGTCCTGTCGTCTCGTTTCGGTATCGGAAACGCTCCCCACAGAGTAGCGACAACATCCGGCTGGGTTCCGACAGTCACGATGGCGCTGTACAACAAGCAGGCGATTATCGATGCCGGTGGATTTGATGAGTCTCTTCCGCGCAATCAGGACAACGATCTGCATGACCGCATGAACAGAATCGAAAAAAAATCGTATATAGATGTCGAAATCAAACCGACCTATCTCTGCCGGGAGACATTCGGAGGCTTGCTCAGACAGGCGTGGTCTAACGGTCTCTGGAATGTGATTGCCATGAAAACAGGCAGGCGGGGATTCCAGTTGCGGCATTTCGTACCGATGATTTTCGTTGGCGTCATAGTTTTGTTGTTTGGATTGCTGCCGGTTACCGATCTGGCTCTCTATCCTCTGATTGGTATTTTGGCGATGTATGCCGGCGCTGCAGTTTCAACATCTCTTATTGTGGGGCTTTCGAGATCGATGACCTGGCAGATTCTGGTGATGCCGATATGGTTTTTGAGTTTGCACATTGCCTACGGCGCGGGCTCATGGGCGGGGTTGTTACGGCGGTCATCGTCAATTATTAAAAAAGAATGTTAATCTTAATCCGTTGTTTGGCAGTATATTATAAGGGTCACTATCTGCATAATCACCGGTTGCAATCCTGTGTCTCGGAACTTTCTGTCTTTCAGGGGCTTAACAATTCTATCACAATAATCTGAAAGCCTGCACGGTTGACTCCACAATATGATGTGGAACACAATAAATTGAACCACAAGATATTGTGAAATATCTGGTGTTCCTGATAAAAAAAACTTGACGTGGCCTGCAGTGTATAATAGATTGACCGGGCACTGGGGATAAAGGTAAGGTTTAGTTTGGTACTGTAACCCTTTGTTATCTATTGTGATAATTGGAGAGGGATGAAGAAAGCATTGGGCGATTCCGCACCAGGATCGAACAACACACTAAATTAGTGAGACACAGGAGGTTGTGCGCCCTGCGAGTTGTGAACAGATGGGCACCTGAAAATGATTGTCGCAGAAAAGGTTTGACATAAGTTATGTTTGAAATGCTGGGATATACAACTTCATATAGATTGATTGACTGCTTATCGAGAGGATTTCACCAATGGAAGGTCAGTTGACTGAGAAAAAACAGGACATGGAAGTCCGAAAGGCTGTCCCGGAGGTTATCCTGATGGCAATCACGCCCAACGGCGAGGATGTCATCGAACGCGCCTGCAGGACATGCTATCTCTCATTTCACAGGTATGATCCGCCCGCATCGACCGATGTGCTGATCAGGAAAGTGATCCGCAAGGGGCATCATTCAGTGCTTGAGCATGCGTCCGCGACATTCAGGATTAAGGGCGCGTCGCGTGTGTTCACTCACGAGATGGTCAGGCACAGACTGATGTCACCATCGCAGGAATCCCAGCGCTATGTGCACTATGGTTCGCGCAAGCCGTTCGAGGTTGTTCTGCCTGAATCGGTCGCGAAAGCAGGATTCGCCGAAAAATATCTCGATATGTCCGGCGAATGTTATCGGCTCTATCAGGAAATGGTCGATGCCGGTGTGCCGAAAGAGGATGCGCGGTATATCATGCCGGGAGGTATTACATCTGAGATCGTCGTAACCGCGAATTTCAGGGAGCTGAGGCATATTTTCTCTATCCGATGTGTTGAACGGGCACACTGGGAGATCAGAAGAGTCTGTCTGGATATGCTCAGAATTATGAAGAAAGAGGCTCCGATAGTGTTTCGCGAGTTCGAAATTGACGAAGAAAAGGGTGTAGCCTTTCGTGTGGATGAGGAGGGTGACTGATATGCATACTGATAAGAAATTGCAGCTTACTGAAAATGCCATGAAGGTGCTTGAGCGCCGCTATCTGATAAAAGACAATGAAGGGCATCCTATTGAAACACCGACCGAGATGTTTGCGAGAGTCGCAAGGAATAGCGCCCTCGCCGAGAAGAATTATGGCGCGACCGATGAACAGGTGGAGGAAGTCGCCGAGCATGTCTTTGGCGCGATGACTGATCTTGAGTTCATGCCGAATTCTCCGACGCTGATGAATGCAGGCCGCCCTCTCGGTCAGTTGTCTGCATGTTTTGTCCTGCCTGTTGGCGATTCGATGGAGGAGATATTCGACACCATCAAGCACGCTGCTCTTATTCATAAGTCGGGAGGCGGAACAGGGTTTGCATTCTCGCGTCTCCGTCCGCGCAACTCGGTGGTGGCGTCGACATCAGGCGTGGCGTCCGGACCGGTCTCATTCATGAAGGTCTTCAACGCCGCAACTGAAGCTGTCAAACAGGGCGGTACTCGCAGAGGAGCCAATATGGGAATCCTCCGCGTGGATCATCCCGATATTCTTGAGTTCATATCATGCAAAGATGATGTCAAAGAGATAACGAATTTCAACATCTCTGTTGCTGTGACCGACGAATTCATGCGTGCGGTCGAAGAAAAACGAGAGTATGCCATGATCAACCCGCGCACAAATGAAGTGTTCGTTCGGGATGGCAAGCCGGTATATCTGGATGCTGTCGAGGTTTTCGAGAAGATTCTGGATCATTCGTGGAAAACCGGCGAACCGGGGATCATTTTTGTCGATACGATGAATAAGTCTAATCCTACGAAGAAAATCGAGCAGATTGAAGCCACTAATCCGTGTGGTGAGCAGCCGCTCCCGCCTTATGATTCCTGCAATCTGGCATCGATCAATCTGGGAAAAGTCCTTCTCGATCCGCTGCCATCGGACTATTCGCCGAAAGAACCTGAAAAAGGAATCGACTGGAACAAATTGCATGAGCTTGTCAAGCTTGGAGTGCATTTCCTCGACAATGTGATCGATCAGAACAGATACCCGATCCGCGAAATCGAAGAACAGACTCATGCGAGCAGACGAATAGGACTCGGTATAATGGGATGGGCGGACATGCTTGCACAGTTGCAGGTGCCGTATAACTCTGAGACAGCGCTCGAACTGGGTGAGAAAGTCATGGAGTTTATCAACACGAAGGGTCATTTCCATTCATCCGAACTTGCCAAATCGCGCGGGAAATTCCCGAAGTGGTCGTACTCAACTTTTGCCGACGAAGGTGTTGCAATGAGAAACGCCACTATCACGACAGTCGCACCGACAGGTACAATTTCGATCATATCGGGATGTTCATCCGGCGTCGAACCGTACTATGCCATTTCATTTGTGCGTAATGTGATGGATAACACTAAATTAGTCGAAGTCAACCCGTTCTTCGAAAAGATTGCGAAAGAGCGTGGATTCTATTCTCCCGAATTGATGGAAAAAATCGCCAACAGTAACAGCATTCGGGATTTTGAGGAAATTCCTGAGGATGTCAAACGCGTATTTGTAACTGCCGCGGATGTTTCTCCTGAAATGCACATCAGAATGCAGGCGGTTTTTCAGAAACATTGCGATACGAGCATCTCGAAGACGATCAATTTTCCGTCGGACGCCACACGCGATGATGTAAAAACAGCATACTGGCTTGCCTATAAGCTCGGTTGCAAAGGCGTGACAATTTATCGCGATGGCAGCCGTACCGATCAGGTTCTATCAACAGGCGCAACACCCGGCGCCGAGCAATCTGATACTGCTGAGGATAAGAGACCGGCAATTCCTTACAAACCCGTGGTTATGGATCGTCCTGACTGCCTGACCGGGATTACGGAAAAGATCAAGACAGGTTACGGAAATCTCTATATCACGATTAATACTTACGACGGCAAACCGTTTGAAGTATTTGCCCAGATCGGCAAATCCGGTTTTTCCACGATGGCTGATACCGAAGCTGTGTGCCGTCTCATCTCATTGGCGCTAAGATCAGGCCTTTCCGTTGACGATATAATAGAACAGTTGCTCGGCATCGGCGGAGCATCGCCGGTCTACCAGAATGGTGGAGTCGTGATGTCGATCCCCGATGCAATCGCTAAAGTTCTGAAAAAGCATTTCGGAAACGGGGAGAAGGGTGTCAACAGCCAGAGCGTCTATGATGTCTGTCCTGATTGCGGCGGACGAGTTCAGCATGATTCGGGCTGCGTGGTCTGTCCATCCTGTGGTTTTTCGAAATGCTGATTTGATCAGCATCCGATGAACAAGTTTTTGCCTGCGGGAAGGCTTTCCAAAGTCACCGAAGACGGTGTGCTGTTGCAGATTCAGACAGAGTTCTCGTGGCATCCGAATCCGCGAGTGGCTACTACTGTCTGTCTTGATGGAGTAGTGCTTCACAAGATTCAAAAGGACTGGGAAGCTGCCGTCGAGACGGAACCTCAACAGAGGGCAGTCGAAAATTTCCTGAACAGGCAGCATGACGAGATCGTATCTGTCATCAAGGCTCGCAAGGCTGAGCTTGTCAAAGGACATCGTTCCAAAGATATCGCGGCAATTCTCGATCAACTCTTCGGAATCCACGGCGTAACTGCAACATGGTGTCTTAACAATGTGGGACTCGTCTCGGCGCTGTCTAATAGTGATGACCCGGAACCGCGAAATTATGATCTCTCCCGCAGTCTGACATCGCTGTGTGGTTTTCTTTGCAGTGCTACGACGCTTGGAGAAGCTGTCGAGGGTGCTGCGGTGCTGGATGATTACAGTTTGATTATCGTGCGCAAAGATTCAGATTACTTCGTAGTCGAGTTCGATCCTTCTGTCGATTCTTCCGGAATTCTCAAGAGAGTCAGAGCGATAATGGGGAATATCTGATGGATAAGATTCTCGAACAGATTCGCGGCGTTGCGGGAGTGACCGGAGTTGTAGTTTATGATCGAATCTCCTCCGGAGTATTTCGTCTTCTGCCCTCGCGATTTGAAGACCACATATCCGGTGAACTGGAGTCGAGACTGAAGGAAGTTGTTGATTATCTGGCTGAAGATGTAGCGGCAAATATGAGAATGCGTTTCGAGTCGGGATGGCTGATCA
>JAJRZO010000049.1 GCA_024275215.1 Candidatus Zixiibacteriota bacterium
GCGAGAGTATTTCGCAGGAAAATGTCTGCGTATCCTCCGAGTGATACTACGCCTTCCTGAATTCTTGCGCCGCCGGAATCGTTGATTCCGATAACAGGCGCACCTACTTTCATTGCCATGTCCATGATCTTGCAGATTTTTTCGGCATGAGCTTCGGAGAGCGAACCGCCGAAAACTGTGAAATCCTGAGAGAAAACGAATGTAATTCTGTTGTTGATCAGTCCGCAGCCAGTGACAACGCCGTCGCCGAGATACTTCTCCTTTTCAAGGCCGAATGCGCTTGAACGATGAATTACGAACATATCGAATTCTTCGAATGTATTCTTATCCAATAGCAGGTCCAGTCGCTCTCGCGCAGTCAGTTTGCCTTTTTTGTGCTGTGCGTCGATTCTCTTCTGACCACCGCCAAGTCTGGCTGTTTCCTGTTTTTTCTTCGGAATCTCAAGTTTTTCTTCAATGGACATGTGGGCATCCTATCACATTCGGCATTTTTCACGTCCCAAGTGGACGTGACTTACAACTCTACACGTCATTCCCGCGATGTAATTCGTCATTCCCGCGCAGGCGGGAATCTATCTTCAATTCATGTCAGAAGCGCAGGCTCCTGACCTACTCAGGATGTTGAAACGCCAGGGTTTCGCATACAAGGCCTTGGCAACGTGCCGTCATTCCTGCGCAGGCAGGAATCTATCTTCAATTCATGTCAGGAGCACAGGGCTTCTGACCTACTCAGGATGTTGAAACCACGGGGGTTTCGATCTACTCGGCTTTATAAGCTATCCTCTCAGCAGATTCCCGGCGATTACAAGACGCTGTATCTCTGATGTGCCTTCGTAAATCTCAGAGACTCGCTGATCGCGGTACAATTTCTCGATTGGCGAAAACTCGCCGATATAACCATAACCGGAATGAATCTGCATAGCCCTGTCGACGCAGAAATTAGCCGCTTCTGCAGCGAAAAGCTTAGCCTGCGCAGCTTCGAGACTGAAACGCGCGCCGGCATCCTGAAGCTCAGCAGCTTTGTAAGTCATCAACCGCGCAGCCTCAGTCTTTGTCGCCATGTCGGCAATCATCCACTGAATAGCCTGTAACTTGGCAATAGGTGATCCGAATGCAATGCGTTCCTTCGCATATTTGATTGTCTCATCGAGAGCGCGCTGGCAGATTCCTGTCGCCTGTGCTGCGATACCGATTCTTGCGCCATCGAGCGTCATCATCGCGTATTTGAATCCTTTACCGGGTTCGCCAAGCAGGTTTGATTTGGGAACTTTGACCTCTTTGAACGAGATACGACCAGTCGTAGCGTATTTCATGCCCATCTTGTGTTTGAGGGTCTCAGCCTTAATGCCATCCTGTTTGAGATCGACTATGACCGCTGAGACTTTGCCGCGTGAGCCATCTTCGAGTATCTTGCCGAATACAACTCCGACATCCGCGACATCGCCGTGCATGATGAAAATCTTTTCGCCGTTGACAATGAAATTGTCGCCGTCGACGGTAAATGTCGTCTGCTGATTTGCGGCATCAGAGCCTGCATTCGGTTCGGTCAGTGCGAAAGCAGGTATCAGTTCGCCCTTTGCTGCTTTAGGGATAATAGCCTTTTTTTGATCGTCGTTACCGTGCCTCGCTACAGGATCGACCGCAAGCTGTGATACTGCTGCGAGCAGCGATGATGGCGCATCCCAGTATGCGATTTCCTCGATCATTGTCGCATATTCGAGAGCAGACTTGCCACCGCCGCCATACTCCTTTGGCATATTGAAACCTACACAACCTTTGCCTGCCAGAATCTGGAAAATGTCGTGACAGAATGCGTCCGGCTTGCGATCCCATTCATATCCAATCCTCTGGATATCCGGCCCAATCTCTTTCACCATGTCTCTGACTGGCTGCTGGATATTATCGTTTACGTTGTAGGCCATTGTCCCTCCTTAACATTCGTGTTATCCTTACAAGCCGGCAATTTACGCAATGATAATCCAACACGCAAGCTGTTTGCGACAAACAACATGAACAGAGTGTAAAGACTGAGGGGACAAGAATACGCGCTTTTCTCTTGCGCTTAACGATCATGTTTGATAACATCACATCATGTCGAAATTTGAAAAGGCCGATCTGAGCAAAGTAAAGCGCTACTCCATTCGTGAGCGGCAGAACAGGGTCACGACTGAATTGTTCGGCAAGCCGCTTGGAGATGGCAGTGCAACGCAACTGATTGAATCATTACACGGTTTTCTGAAAGCCAACGATCTTCGATCCCTCATAGCCGCATGCTCGGATGCGATTAAGAATAATCGTCGGATAATTCTTATGTCGGGTGCACACACGCTCAAAGTCGGACTGTCACCGATTTTCGTCGATTTTCTGAACTTCTATAAAAAAGTACATTTCGCGACCAACGGCGCAGGATTAATTCATGATCTGGAGATAGCTTTTTTCGGTTCGACTTCTGAAGATGTCGAGGAGAATCTAAAGGATGGCAGTTTTGGGATGGTCGAGGAGACAGCGAAACTTTTTTCCGATGTGCTCTCGATTGCCGATTCGAGACGGGTGGGGCTTGGTGAAGCGGCTGGAATCCTGATTGACAGGGAAAAGCCCCGATTTGCCGAGCACTCCATCGCATATAATTGGTACCAAATGGATGCTCCGTACACTGTTCATGTCTCTATCGGAACTGATATCGTTTGCCAGCACCCGGAATACGATGGCGCCAAAGTGGGACAGGCTTCTCATGATGATTTCCGGATATTCTGTCACTCTGTCGGTCAAATCGGTAATGGTGGAGTGGCTGTAAACATCGGGTCGGCGGTGATGATGCCGGAGGTGTTCCTAAAAGCTCTCTCAGTTGCAAAGAATCTTCATCCCGAATTGAACGAGTTCACGACAGGCAATTTCGATATGATCCAGCATTATCGCCCGAACGTCAATGTTGTCGGGCGACCGCAGGTACTTGGTGGAAAGGGGTACAGTATCACTGGCCACCATGAGATTATGATACCGTTGTTTCTTGCTGCTGTGAAGGATTCCGCCACCTGAATCGATCTTAAGTAAGCAGGTCTCACGTTCCAGGCGAACGAGAGCTGCAAGAGGCAAATCAACTTGTCCTATTGATATCTTATTTGCTAATAAACTTGCGCTTCGGTGTCGAGTATAATAGTATGATTTGAACAGGATCGTGAAAACGAGGGAGGTTTACAATGACTGCTGAAGAAATCAGCCAGAGCAGGCAAAAACTGAGTGAGGCTCTTGCTCTTCTCGAAGAGGCGGCCAAGCACAAAAAAGATGAACTCAGAAGCATGATGACCGACAAGTATGGGAATGTGAGAGAGTTCTTCTCGAACAAAGAGGATGTTGCTGGTGAGGCGTACAGGAAAGCGCGAGATTACGCTACTGAAAAAGCTCAGTATGCCAGAGATGTCAGCACGGAAAAGGTCAGGGAAGTTACCGGTGCTGTCGATCAGGAAGTGCACAGGAATCCCTGGCCGTACATAGGTGGCGCAGCCATAGGTGCACTGATGCTTGGTTTTATTCTCGGAAGGAAGAATTAGGCATTGGCGGAATTCTTCAGGCAACTGCTTCGCGGATTTGCCGCCAGGCTGTTCGCTGAGAGCAGAGCTGCTTCGCTCGATCTGATGAAGATCAAGGCTGTCGCGATTTATCTGAAGATCGTCGACAGCGTGCGCAGGTCAGTATTGTTCGGATTCATGCTTGTACTTGCGCTGTTGGTTCTTGTGGTCGGGTTTGTAGCTCTGCACATTGGCGTATTTATCATCTTTGACATGAGCTTAAGAACTATTGGAATTATAACACTATGTCTTGGTGTTGTCTATTTCTTCGTACCGCTTATCGTGATTCTCAGGCTCACATCGGAAAGAAAGTGGATGGAGATGTCGAAAAGCTCCGGACTGGTGAATGATGTACTTTCTACCCGCCACAAGGATTAGCTGCTTCCGTTCTCTCCAAAGGCTTTGACACCCAGCCATGAAATACCTATATTCGATCACTCTGATATTCAGGGGCTGATTGATAGCCTCTGAAAGTGTTTATGCAGGGGTTTACAGGTAGAATAATTGATTGAATACTGTAAGTTTAACATATAACATCGGAATAAGGCAATGGCGAAGTTAGTTGAAGTAATACCGAATTTTTCCGAAGGGCGTCGTCCTGAAGTTCTCGATGAGATCATCGGTGCGATCCTGTCAGTTGATTGCGTAGTCCTTCTCGATAAGGAAATGGATGCTGATCATAATCGCGCTGTGGTGACTTATGTCGGCGAACCGCAGGCTGCGGTAGAGGCGGCATTCAGGGGGATCAAGAAGGCATCTGAGGTGCTCGATATGTCAACCCATGAAGGTGAGCATCCTCGTATGGGGGCAACCGATGTCTGCCCGTTTGTTCCCATCTCGGAAGTTACGAAACAGGATTGCATCGAGCTTGCGAAACAGCTCGGTGAGAGAGTAGGCAATGAGCTTGATATACCGGTATATTTGTATGAACTCGCCGCGTCTCGTCCTGAAAGAGTAAACCTTGCTGATGTGCGCAAAGGGCAATATGAGGGTATGTGTGAAGAGATAGGTAAGAATCCTGATCGCGACCCTGATTATGGCCCGGCTAAAATGAATGTCAAAGCTGGCGCAACAGCCATCGGTGTTCGCCTGCCTCTTGTTGCATATAATGTGTATCTCGATACGCCTTATGTCAGTATTGCGAAGAAGATTGCCAAAGCGATCCGGTCGCGTTCGGGCGGGTATATGTACTGCAAGGCGCTCGGTTTCGAGATCAAAGAGCGAAATCAGGCGCAGGTTTCGATGAATCTGGTCAACTATAAGAAGACGCCGATATTTCGTGTATTCGAGTCGATCAAATCCGAAGCAAACAGATATGGCGTGAATGTAACTTCTTCAGAGGTTGTGGGTCTGGTTCCGAATGATGCGCTTGTTGCCGTTTCGGATTTTTATCTTAAGCTTGAAAATTTCTCGAAAGATCAGATTCTCGAAGAAAAACTCAAGAAGAGCATGGAGGCTCAA
This sequence comes from Candidatus Zixiibacteriota bacterium, assembly GCA_024275215.1. Classification (GTDB taxonomy): domain Bacteria; phylum Zixibacteria; class MSB-5A5; order JAABVY01; family JAHJOQ01; genus JAJRZO01. The sequence goes on from JAJRZO010000049.1 coordinate 5,028, forward strand.
TCCACCAGTCGGGGGCTGACAGGTTTCGTGGAGAGCGTGGCATCATCATCGCCTGCTCCGGGAGGCGGATCGGTCTCGGCATGCGCGGGGACGCTTGCTGCCGCACTTACAGCGATGGTATGCAGGCTAACAATCGGGAAGAAAAAATATAAAGATGTTCAGGACACAATGTCCGATACATTGAAAAAGGCTGATGCTCTCAAGGATAAACTCTACAGATTTATTCAGGAAGATGCTGACGCTTTCGATGCTGTCATGGCATCTCGCAAGATGCCGAAGGATACCGACGATCAAAAAGCGGCACGGCTTGCTGCGATTCAGAAGGCGACTATAGTCGCAGCCGAGGTTCCGCTTAAGGTCATGGAAGCATCGCTTGAGGCGATCAGGCTGGCTCATATTGCTGCCGAGAATGGCAATGTAAATTCGGTGTCGGATGCAGGATGCGCCGCACTAAACGGGCGCGCTGCCGTCCTTGGAGCGTATCTGAATGTGATGATCAATTTGCCGGGAATCGATGACGAATTTGAACGCAAGAGAATACAGGATGATGCTGAGCGGATAAGAAAAAAAGCAGAGTCTGTGGCACAAACAGTATACGATCTTGTTTTATTAAAAGTATGAAGCGTTACGCCGATCTGCATGTACATACGAATCATTCCGACGGCGTACTGTCTCCGGAACAAGTCGTAAATATAGCTGTCGAGGCTGGACTCAGAGTCCTTGCGATTTCAGACCACGACACTGTTTCAGGTTATCTTGAAGCTGTAGAATATGTAAATCCTGCGGAACTTACTCTGGTTCCGGCTGTAGAACTTTCAACCGCGCTTGAAGACACAGAGCTGCACATCCTCGGGTACCTGATCGATTGTAC
>JAJRZO010000050.1 GCA_024275215.1 Candidatus Zixiibacteriota bacterium
AAAGCATCGTCATTACCGCGAAGGCGGCTGAGGAAACGAGATCCTATCCGAAGGATGGGGCACCCGTCTACCTGTTCGCTTGCATTCATCAGATAAAAAGTCCAAGGCATCGTCATTACCGCGAAGGCGGTAATCCAGAACCGGTCTCAGAATGCGTAATTATAACAGATACGAAAACCCTGCCTGCTCCCTGACTCTGCTCATTCATCTCTATCCCTGGGGATGATCCTCTTCCAAAACTAATTGACAATATACATCTTATGGTTTAGCATTCGTGCAGACCGTTTGTCCTGGAACTTTGGAGGCTATTGTGATAAGAGTTATGCACCGTAAAGATACGAATGCAAATCCGGCAGGAACAATATGCACAAAAATCCTGATTGTATTGTCCGTTGCTTTCCTCTTAATGGTTGTTGTCAGATGTGAAGAACAAACGGCAACAACAACAGCCCCAACAGAAGACACGACACCACCGTTCATAGTTTCTACAACTCCGGCAGATAGCGCAACGAACGTGCCCCCGGATGTAACTATCTATGTCGAATTCTCCGAGGTTCTCCTCCCCTATTCTGTTTCCGCAAGCAGGGTCAAGCTGACTGCAATATATGAGACATTCGATTTGGCAGTACCCGGGAATGTATACTGTGACAGTAACATCGTGAGATTCGATCCGCAGAACGAGCTTGTCGACACCGTTGATTATTCTGTCACGATCTACAAAGCCATACAAGATCTTGCAGGAAACATGATGACTTCATCATACTCATGGGTATTTTCAACAGACGATAATATCAATTTGACTTCACCGGGAATTGCTACGGTCGCTCAATCCGACAGTGTTGAAATCACGCGACTCTGTCCACATGGGTGCGAAAACTACTTACTATCATGCACCAAGTGATCATGGTCTGCTTAACTGCTCGTTTGCGCATGTGATTGACATTAGCTCCCTGACCAGTATATTCACACCATGTCACCGCTCTACTCAGAAAGCGTAATAGATCAAGTCCGCGACGCATCGGATATTATTGATGTGCTCATGGAATTTCTGCCTCTCAAAAAGCGCGGACGCAACTATATCTGTCTCTGCCCGTTTCACCACGAGAAGACGCCATCGTTTTCCGTTTCACAGGATAAGCAAATCTATCATTGTTTCGGGTGTGGCAAGGGCGGCAATGTCATTACGTTCCTAATGGAGCACGAGCAGATGTCATTTCCCGATGCGGTAAAATTTCTCGCCAAACGAGCAAATATTCCGCTGCCTGAAGCAAAACATGATGCAGGGTTAGCAGACAGGTTCTCTCGTATCTACTTCGCCAACGAACAGGCAACCGCATTCTTCATTGAAGAATTGCATAAGACTGAAAGCGGCAAGCGTGTCCTTGAATACCTCAAGGAAAAGCGCGGTATCAGTGACGATACAATAGCCGAATTCCAGATCGGATATGCTCCTGATGGATGGGACAATCTTCTGACAGCACTTGGAGCGAAAGACTTCAAAGATAATGAACTTCTCGATGCAGGTCTGGTGATCCGTCGGGAATCAGGAGATGGCGTTTATGATCGTTTCCGTCAGCGTTTGATGTTCCCCATTTTCGATTTTTCACGCCGTGTTATAGGCTTCGGCGCAAGAGCACTGTCATCACAGGAACAGGTCAAATACTTGAATTCGCCGGACAGCCCGCTCTACAACAAGAGTAAAGTACTCTATGGCCTCAGTCACTCCCGCCCTGAGATCAGGAGTCGGCGCGAGGCTGTAATTGTCGAAGGTTATATGGATTTCCTCTCCCTGTACCAGTCAGGTATCAAAAACGCTGTTGCGGCATCAGGCACATCATTTACTAAAGACCACGCACTGCTTCTCAAGCGATACGCCGATTCTGTCATACTCTTATTCGATGCCGATGCCGCAGGAATCAGCGCTGCGGAAAGATGCGCGGAACATTTATTCGCGGTTGAACTCGATGTGCGAGTGGCATGCCTGCCGGAAGGTGATGATCCTGATTCGTTTATCAGGCGTGAAGGAAGCGAAAAACTTACCGAGTTAATCGAGAATGCCGGCAGCTATTTTGTTTTTATGAGAGATGCCGCTGACCCGCCATATACAAAGAGAAATCGAGCTGGTCAACAAGCGCTATTGAAATCACAACTAAGGCTTGTGGCGTCGATTTCAGACGAAGTCCTGCGCGCACTTATGCTAAAGGAAATCTCAGAAGTGTATGGAATATCCGAGGAAATTCTCAGTCGTAACATCACTCCCGAAAAGCCGAAGATACGAACAACCGCATATTCCAGAAGGACTGCATCTTCGAAAAATGAACTCGAAGAGGAAATCGTGCGTCTGTTGCTGTCAAATCCACATCTTATCGAACGAGTGATCGATGATATTGATCCTGACAATTTTTCTGACGAACATCTCGGAGAAATTCTCCGCACCGCAATTCGTTTAATCGGCAACAGCTCGCCGGACAGCTATTTCTCGAAACTCGTTGATAAAATGAATTCGGAGGAAAACAGGCAGACACTTACCCGTCTGATGAATTCAGGAAAAGAAATCGGAGACCCTGAGACTGCCTTGTCTGAATATTTGAAAAGACTTGCCGAAGTGCACAGGGACATACAGATCAGCGAGTATACATCAATGCTGCGAAAAGCACAGGCTGACGGTGATGAGGACAAAGTGAAACAATTGCTTTCAGAGATCAACCGCCTGCGTCAGGAAATCTGACAAAGTCCTGCAGTTCACGTCCGATTGACGATTACTCTTGTAGCTCACGTCCGCTTGGGAAGTAAGGATTATTGATCTGCTGCACAATAACAAATAGTTGGTCAGGCAAGAGCGGCAGAAC
>JAJRZO010000051.1 GCA_024275215.1 Candidatus Zixiibacteriota bacterium
AAACTGGCGCTTCGTCAGAGCCGGAGAGATTCTCAGCGAGTGTTACGAGATCGACATCGAGATATTCAGGAAGATGTTCGGCGACAAGTGAGTCCTGCCCGACCCTGTGATAGTCGCGCATCTGATCGGAACTCGCAGATATTACGCGTGTGGCAAATCCTGACTCTCCACCGCCGGGATGTTTTTCATAAGCAATTGTTTTGGTCACAACCATTGCAGCATCTTCCGCATCGGCGACAGGGAATCTTCCGAGATGAAGCTCAGGAATCATGTCTGGATCGTCATCAATCGGTTCACCATAGATGCCGTCGCCATCAGTATCCCAGTCACCTGTCAGGTCGGCATAATAGAGATCACAGATTTGCATCAGGGCGACATCAGGCATCTCATTTGTGTCGAGATGGTATGCGTAACGAATCGGTATGATTGTCTCATCGCCGCCGAGCAGAACCCACCGTACGCCATTGTCAAAAGCATCCATCAGGTAATTGCGAATCTGTTCCTGATGATCGATTCCGGTATAGTTGGAATAGATATACTCAGTTGTGATAATCGATACGTCATATCCGAGCTGCGATTTCCAGCGTCTCAGCGGCTCAAACTCATCGACAAATTCAGCAGATGTGATGATAACATATCCTGCAAATTCGAACTGTTGTGACAACATCGGTGAGCCGAACTGCAAGTCTGTGTAATCTTCAGGAAGGATTGCGTCCCTGGTAAAAGCTCTCATCAGTACATCCTCGGGTCGATTCGCACGCGGCAAATTTGTTGTACCAGAAGTATATGTCATTGTGATATTGATTCCAGTAAGATACCAGTTTCGACCAGACTCATAATCGGTAGCAAACGGAGAAACCCAGACATCGACGAATGTTATGCCATTGATGGATTCGATGCCTGCAATTGCCATAGCCGGGTTTCCCTCGAACCTGACTGTGGCTGGGGCGATGACATCGGGATCATATTCGTCCTTAGCGCTTGTCGTTACGAGTCCGAAAAAATCATCGAGATCTGGTATTGATGAAATCTCAACAGAATCGGTTGTTGTGACGTTGATGCTAATGTTACTTGCAGATTCCACTCCGGGCAGAGCCAGTCGAAATGATGTAACCGGAAAGTCGCATCCTCGAATTGATGTGAACTCAGAGACCTGCGATTGCAATTGATCAAGCGAGACTGTATATCGTTCGACAATTTCCGACGCCAAACCTGTCGCCGAGACCATTGCGCAAAACAGCGATGTTAGAATAAATCGAAGCATTCTCCACTTACCTGTCGAGTTTCTTCATCAACACTGGATTGCAAGCGGACTGCCATCAGGAAGGCTTCTAAGGTATAAATATGAACATTATATCTTGTTGTGCGGCAGTGTGTTGAGTGTGCGATAGTTCAACGCGAAGGGCGTGTTTCGGTGAGAAACAATGAATCGGTGTGTTAAATGCAGGGAAGTCCCTATAACTCTTGGAGAAGGCCGAGACATCTTTTTTTTCATACTCAATGTTTTTCGCTTGACAGAAGAGGCTGTTCTGAAGATATTGTCGGTGGTTTGTAAGTGGGTAAGAGTGGCAGATTATGGGTTGGTAGTGGGGTTGCGAAATCTGATCCGCTTCGACATGAAATTATACTCTGACTGCTGAGATCGAGATGCCAGCACTGCGAGAAGAATCGAAATTCAGGATCACCGGTTACAAGGGTAAGTTCCAAGCGACCCTCGACGCCAAGAATCGACTGACCCTGCCCGCAGCGCTTCGCAGGACTCACGCCCCGACCAAATCGAAGTCGAAAAGGGCGAAGGACCGTTTTGTTTTGACAATAGGATTCGACGGCGGGCTGGCCCTTCATCCGGTCTCTGAGTGGATGAAGATAGAGGAAAAGCTCTCCGAGGGATCGTACACTGATCCGGATTTCCGATATTTCAGAAGGATTCTTTATGAATCGGCAGCAGAGGTTGTGCTCGACTCGCAGGGGCGAATACCGATTTCGAAGACTCATCAGGAGATCGCGAAAATCAAACGCGATGTTTTGGTCATAGGTCAGGGGAAGTTTATCGAGATATGGAACCCGGACCTTTACGGCTATTACATCAGCAGATTCAAGAAGAGCTGGGAGGAGGCCGGAAGAAGATTTGATCTTGGGCTATGACGAAGCTCCAGCATATACCGGTGCTGGCCGGGGAAGTTATTCAATATTTGATAACTGACAGATCAGGTACCTATCTCGACGGGACATGCGGTCTTGGCGGACATTCGGAATTGATATTAAAAGAGCTTTCGGAGGATGGAAAGCTGATTTGTCTGGACAGGGATGTTGAGATGCTTGAAGGCGCAAAAGAGAGACTTCACGATTCCCGCGTAGAGTTTCATCATTCGTCTTACGATGAAGCAAGTACGATTCCATCCATACATCCCGGGACTCTGGCGGGGATTCTCCTCGACCTCGGAATTTGTTCAGCGCAGCTTGATGATGACGACAGAGGTTTTTCCTATCGCCACGATACTCCGCTCGATATGAGATTCGACAGATCCGGGGGCAGGACTGCCATCGAGTATCTTAATTCGGTTACTGAAGAAGAATTAGTGTCGGCATTGAGATCGCATGCGGACATACGCAATGCGGGGAAATATGTCAGGAGGGTTATAGCAAGACGCGATGAAGGTCGGATGCGCACAGTGGGTGATCTTGTGTCATGCGTAGAAGACCTTTTTCCAAAGAGATCAAAAAATCAATTCACTGCTCGCTTTCTCCAGGCAATCAGGATTGAAGTCAACGATGAACTCGGCAGGCTCGACAACGCGCTGCCGTTACTTGTTGATTTGCTGAAGCCGGGTGGAAGGCTTGCGGTAATCTCGTATCACAGTCAGGAAGACAGACGAGTAAAAAGGTTTTTCAGGCATTCAAGCAGGAATTCCGGTTATCCGCCTGAGATAGAGGCAAGTATGAAGGGCAAACATACTGCCTTGAACTCGATCACACGGAGAGCGGTCAAGGCGACCGCAAGGGAGCTGAGTCAGAACCCTCGTTCGCGCAGCGCCCGGCTCCGTGTGGCCGAGAGATCGTCCGCTTCCTGACTGTGTCGTAATTTACAGGGGGATACAGGCTTGAGACATTGCCTGTATTTCCTGGGCTGGTGCAAATGAAATTCAGGGCATTTCACAGACAATATGCCAGGTTGGTGACTATCGGCAAGACGGTCGGGATCCTCCTGATCGTGATAATGCTTGCGTCGGCGTTTGTTCTTGAACGGTATTATATTGCTCGTGTTGCGGTTGACAACGGTAAACTTCATGATGAAGTAGAACTGCTCCAGAAGAACAGAGATTATCTTCAGTCCAAAGTTTCACATCTTGAATCACTCGAACAGATAGGTGCGGTTGCAAAGGAGAAATTCGGCCTGACAACGCCGCGCCCGGATCAGATTGTCTGGCTGTCGCTGCCGAAAGAAGAGTATGATTCGAATCCTGCTATCGTTGAACGCACATTGCATCATCTTGAACATCTCTATTCCGAGCTTCCGATACCGTTTTTTGTGCGCTCAGAATCGCGCGCATCCGGGAGGTCATCGAAGTGAAGCCTCCCCGAATCTCTCCCAAGCGACTGGCATTGGTTTTTATTCTTGTTACGCTGACATGGTGCCTGATTCTCGCCCGTTTTGCACAGATTCAGATCGTTGAAGGTGCACGGTTTCAGGAACTCGTATCACGACAGTGCCACGGTGAGTTTGAGCTTACGGCGATGCGCGGTGCGATCTACGATCAACATGGCAAGGCACTCGCATTTGATACACCATCGGAGTCTTTTTTTACTGATGCGCATGATAAGAAGCAGTTGCGCAGAATTGGAAAAAGTATTTCCCGGATTACCGGAGAGACAGGTCTGACCGGACGTCTCCTGAGCAGGGCAGGTTCATTCAACTGGCTGGCTCGCCGAACCGACCCGGATCAGGCGAAAGAAATAAAAGCACTCTCCCTTGACAGTGTTCGCAGTCACGAAGAGTATAAGCGCGAATATCCCTATGACAATCTGGCTGATGACCTGTTAGGGGAAGTCAATTCTGATAATATCGGTATTTCCGGAGTAGAAAGCCTGTTCAATGAATTACTCAAACCTAAGCCGGGACGTGCCGCATTCCAGCGCGACGGTTTCGGTCGAGTGTACAGCACTTCGGAAATCCCTCTGGTGAAACCTGTCGATGGCTGCGCAATCCAGCTTACCATTGATTGCGAGTATCAGCAGGTTGTTGAAGAAGAACTCAAGAGAGCTGTAGACAAATGGAATGCCAAATCAGGGATGGCAGTGTTTCTCGAAACCGGTACAGGGCGTTTGCTTGCTGCTGATTACTATTCACCTGTCGGAGAGGATGCAAAGCGTCAGAAAGTATTCAAGAGCAGAATAGTCAGCGACCTTTTCGAGCCGGGTTCGACATTCAAGATCGTGGCGTTCGCCGGGATGATAGAAAGTAAACTCTACTCATTGTCTGACACGATCTGGGCTGGCATGGGTGAATTCAAATTCAACGGTCGTACTTTACACGATGACAAAGAGCATGGCACGTTGACATTCAGGCGGGCATTCGAGTTGTCATCGAATATAGCCACAGCTCGTTTCTGCCAGAGTCTCGGCGGAAAACGGCTTTTTAAGTTTGCCCGCCAATTCGGTTTTGGTCAGAAAGAAGGGATACAGCTTCCGGGCGAACATCCGGGTGTTCTGAGAAAGCCTCGCAACTGGAGCGAATTCTGGACTGCCCAGACTTCAATCGGCCATGGTGTGTCGGTAACAGCACTTCAGCTTGCATCGGCATTTGCTGCGATTGCCAACGATGGCAGACTG
>JAJRZO010000052.1 GCA_024275215.1 Candidatus Zixiibacteriota bacterium
CAGCCCGGAAATGAAACGGCTTGTGTCGCTTGCAGACAAAATCGCAGCCACCGACCTGACTATTTTGCTGACAGGTGAAACGGGTGTTGGTAAAGATGTCTTCGCGAGGCACATTCATGATGTTTCCGGGCGCAAAGGCAATTTCATTTCATTCAATGCTGCCGCTGTTCCGCGGGACATGATTGAATCGGAGCTTTTCGGTTATCGTGAGGGAGCATTTACCGGCGCGGTATCCTCCAAAGTCGGGCTTTTCGAGATGGCCGAAGGTGGGACATTCTATCTCAACGAAATAGCGGATGCTTCGCCCGCATTTCAGGCGAAGCTTCTCGAAGTGCTCGAAACTCATGAAGTCCGTCGTCTTGGTGAAACAACAAAGCGCCGTGTCAATTTCAGGCTGATAGCCGCTACCAATCGCGATTTGAAGCACGAAGCTGACGAGGGCCGTTTCAGACCGGACTTGTACTATCGTCTGGAGGAAATATCATTTGTCGTGCCTCCCCTGAGAGTCAGAAAGGAAGACATTCCCTGTCTGGTAACTTATTTCATTGAGTCTATGGCGAAGGATGCCTGTAGCAATGGTTACAGGGATAGTATAGCTTCGATTTCGAATATCCTTGCGCTCAGGCAATGGCCCGGCAACATTCGCGAACTCCGTTCTGAGGTTCGCAGGCTATTGGTTGAATCTCATTACGATATTACAAGGATGAAATCTCTCCTGCAGGATTTCGAAGCTCGCCGCATGATAAACAAACTTATCGAGACACTGAAAGCTACTGACTGGAACCGCCGTGAGGCGGCGCGAATACTTGGTATCAGCGATACGACTGTACGTAACTGGATCAAAAAGTATAATCTTACTCCCGATTCACCTCTCCTGGATTAAATTCACCCAATATAGCAAAGCGTCAAGCTCCAAGTGAATTTGATCTGCCACTACACTTGGAATTGGCAAGTCGCCTGAATTTCGCTCTCAGGTGCGAACTTGCGAAATTAGGTTCGCATTTGGGGTTCGCTTTTATTTTGTTGTGGCACAATAGCTTCAATTTTACTGCGAACTTCAGGTGCGAACCACCCCTGTTTTAGCACCAAATTCGGCACTCGCAAAGAGCTCTCGAAATCAATCTAACTAACTACTACTCAATAAATTACGTGTTTATAGCGGATTGTCACATTTTTTGGCACAAACCTTGTAATACATATAGTCGTGTGTGGGAATCAGCACATTCGGGCTTACGAGGAAACGTAATCGGTTGTTTCCAATCTCCTCTCAGAGGCCCAGCGTTGCAGTGAGTCAGGTCCGGATTGTCTATTGAGGATGAGGGATTCTATCCGGACCTGACACTTGAAAGGAGGTGGTATTAAAGGGGTTTTATAAGTGTTCAATATGCACGCTCGGTACCGTGTATAGAACCAGGCGAACACCAGAGGAGGGGGCAATCAAGATTGATACAGAACAACAGAACAACTTGGGGAACTAAAATGACAAGAAGAATACATATTCTACTCGTCACGGGGCTGTTTCTGTTGTCAGCTTTCCAACTCAGTTGCAGCAAATTGAATCCTGTCTCCCATTCGGTTGACGACGAATTCTCAAGTAGTCATTCAAAAACCAAATATCGTTACGACTGGTCATTCTTTTTGAGTGTTGATGATGACAGTCTTGGCAAGAATCCGCCCTGACTATTAGCCATTTGAATCAACACTCGCTTTAGCACCTGCGAACCTGCGAAACTCAAGCTGCGAACTCTCCAAAACATCACAACATGTTGTTACTTAACGGAATACAAGCTCACGGCATGCCTGCTGCGAACTTTTGGTGCGAACTTCCCACTGATTTAACCTGAATTCTTTCTTAACCTGAGTCTTTCCAATAACACCTATTGCATTGGTGTATATGATGTTACAAAATAGACCGGTTCTCGCAACGAAATTGGCATCAAGGTTGCAATACGTAATAGTGCAAGCTCAAGTAGTTGAGGCTGGTTGGCTTGAACGCAAGCTCTTGCTAACCATTGCTAACGCGCCTCTAAAACCCAGAGTTTTTCTAAAGGCCGGGTCCGGATGGGTAACAAGGGGCAAATTTGAGTCCGGACCCGGCACCATTTTTTTCTGTGAATATAAATTGCTGTCAGTTTGTCAGCGGCAATATTTTTCTCCTGACTACCAGTCCCAGTCGCCGAGAGCGGTAAATGCTCCCCATTGCACCGGATGATCCGGCTTGCCTGCTTTGCGCAAATTCTTGATTGTTTCCAGTTGCAATTCCTGAAGCCTTATCGGAAGAATACTCACACCCGGTTCATATACTCTGCTCATGGTTTCCGCGGCGTACTTGTCGGAGACAGGCCACAATGCACTGATTATTGCTCGCGCGCCAGCCATAAGAAAAGCCCGTCGCAAGCCATAGACTCCTTCAGAATCCTCGATCTCTCCGAGACCTGTCTCACATGCGGAAAGAACGACAAGATCAGTCCCTTCGAGATCAATAGCAGACACTTCGTATGCAGTCAGCACACCATCATCACCGATTCGATTGTGCGAATTCTTGCGTGAAACATTCGCACCAGCGAGAAAAAGACCCGAATTTAGGAGCGGGTTTGTTTCCGTTGAATTTAGTTCAGACGTATTTTCAGACGAGTTTGAGGAATGACCAGGATCATTTCTCAGAAAATAGCCGTGTGTTGCCAGATGTATGACTCTGTTCCCCGGTGCTTCTCTCTTGAAACATGCTTCGTTTGCATCCTTACCGAAACAGGTTTTTACGGGTTCGCCGGTAGATTCCCGCCAGAATCGCGCAATCAACTCAACCTCTTTTCTGGATTCGGGCAGAGGGCTTAGCATTGTTTCTCTCAGATTCCGAGCACCCGATCGCTTGATAGAAGAATTGCCGTGAGACTTTCTAAAATAAGCGGTTTCGGATTTATCCTTCTCTGCACGGCCGGCGGGGACAATTGCATCGTAGTCAGGATCACCAATTGCAAACAGGCCGGAACCTGGCTCAGAACTGTCGATCATTCTGATAAGATCGCGACCACAAGACAGATAATGAATCGCCTGTTTCTCAATAAGATAACTGCCATCACGATTCGTAAGCCCTGCAAATGAGACCATGTTCAAAGCGCCATCGGGAGCAACAATAATCATATCCTGATCTGAAATGTATTTTTCGATTGGCAACCATATCCTGTCGTAAATATCAGTGGCGATTCTTCGGTATTCATCAAGATCGCTTTTAAGCGGTTTTCCGAATGAGGCCACCCTGAGTATGTGCTTGCGGTATCTGCTGACCAGTGAATCTATCGGGGAAGAATCACCGAGGTCGACAATGCGAGGACTCTTGTCTCTGGCTACAACGAGTACCAAATAGTGCGGTATCGATTTCTCAGGTTCGAATTCCAGGAAGAAATCGTATTTCAGGTATTCAACCAGAATTGATTTTTCCGGAAGGAGTGACCTGACACGTTTTGCAGTTAAATTCTTGCGATTCTGTTTTTTTCTGAAGCTCGCACTGAGAAGCGCAAGTTTTGATTCCAGTTCATTCGCCTGATGTTGCAACGAGTCAATTGCATGACGCCACGATTCTATATCCTCGCCAGGTCCTCCGACAAACAGGCCGGACAGTTTGAACTTCGTGAGTGTTAAAGACTCTGCGACTTCCTGTGTTACCGGATCATTTTCTTTTGCGATCGCTTTCTGTCGCCCGAATATCTCGTCGGAGACCTGACCCTTGCTTGAAATAATCATGTCCGCCGCATCGAGAAGATCATCTTTACTAATACTTCCATTACTGACATAGCTTGTAAAATAATTGCCGACAGATTTGCGCACAGCTTGCGCGTATGTCAGAGCATCTCTTTCGCAAAGTGCTATTCCGTTCTCGGCAAAGTTTTTCTTTCTTATCCGGCAGGCTCTTCGCGAAAGGCTAAGTGCAGCGGCATTGTCACCCTGGAGCCTTCGGAGTTCACTCATGTATTCGAGACTTCTGGCATAATACGGATGATTCCCCCCAAGAGTCATTTTTCTGGTTGCCAATGATCTATTGAGACATTTCTCAGCCTCGGCAAAATTGCCGGTTCTGATATATAAGACAGAAAGATTGTCCAGACTCTCCACGATTTCAGGATGATCGGGACCGAGTGCATTCTCCAGTATCGAGACAGACTCTGTCAGCAATTCTTCCGCTCGATCATATTTACCCATGTGCAGGTAACAGCTTCCAAGATTGCTCAGACCACGCGCAACTTCCGGATGGTCAGCACCGAGAGCATTCCTTAGAATTCGTATCGATCGTTCATATAGTTGCTCCGCACGGGCATAGTCACCGATATTGTGATAGAGACCGGCAAGATTGTTCAGGCTCGATGCTATGCTGGGATGGTCCGGATCAAGAACTTTCTCTCTGATCGCCAGTGAACGTTTGTAATAGATTTCCGCCTGGGCATAGTTTCCCTGATACAGACAGATATTTCCGAGATTGTTTAGAGCAATCGCAACATCGGGATGGCTTTCTCCGAGAGCTTTTTCTTTGATTTCAAGCGACTGTCTGTAGAGCGTATCCGCCTGCGCATATTTTCCCTGAGCCACCATTATATTCCCGAGAGTATTCAGGCTCGTCCCGACAACATGATGTTCCTTTCCGTACACTTCCTCTCTGATTCTTAGTGCCCGCCAATAGAGTTTTTCGGCTTTTTTGTACTGCCCCAGTTTCTTATATGTGTTTCCAAGGCTATAGAGATTCAGGGCTATGTCGGGATGGTTGGGAGCAAGCGTACTTTCCCGGATTGCAAGAGATTTTTCCTGAAGTTCCGCTGCTTGTTGATATTTCCCCTGATCCATATACACATCAGCAAGATTGCACATCACCCTCGCGACTTCCGGATGATTTGTACCTTGAGATTCCATTCTTATCGTAAGCGCCTTTTTGTACAGCGAGACAGACTCGGCATATTTTCCCGTGCGGCGATACAGAACCGCCAGATTATTCATTGTTTTCGCAGTTTTGTTATCATTCATACCGAGAGTCTTTTCTTTGATTGCAAGCGCACGTTTCCACATTTTTTCTGCTACCGATATTTTGCCTTGTGTGATGGCGAGAACTCCGTAACCATCAAGAATCGAGGCAACATCCTCATGGTCAGGACCCAGTATATCCTCAGCCATCGCTAAAGACTTCTCGTATTCTTTCTCAGACTCGGCGAGTCTTCCCTGCTTCATATGAACGATAGCGAGATAACGCAATGTAGAGGCCACATCACGATTGTAGTCGCCAAGCAGTTCTCTCCGCATTGACAGGGCAAGAGAAAGCAGAGAATCCGCAATGTCATATTTCGCCCTGTAGATATTATAGAATCCCAGCTTGTGGAGTACGAGTGCCACTGCGGAATCTTTTTCTCCGAAAGTCTTCCTCGCCTCTTCGAGCGCCAGAGTTCCGACAGCGATTGCCGAATCCTGCTTTTGCCATTCACAGAGCGAATCAGCTTTCTCCAACAGGTCGCTCCAGCTTTGCGCATTGACAACAGGTGTAAAAAACAGCAATAACGATATAACACTGATAATGATTGAGTAGGTCGAAAACTTTACGGTTTTGGCAAATCGTTTTCTATATATTCGTTTGCAATATCCCATAATGACTTTCCGTCAGAGTGGTATCCCACTCCAGGGGGTAGGATTTACGATTGTGCCCCACCCCCTTGAGTGGGATTTACTCTTTCACTCCCACTCTGAAGGGTGAACCACTATCAGTCAAGCGGACAGGGCCGCTCGACCTACAAAAACTTACAACTACATGCAATAGGGTTTTACTACACGCTCCTTCGGGCTTGTTGAAAAACCCACCTCAAGTGCTCGCAGGGGCTGTGCCCCTGCGGATTCTCTGTTGTAACTATCTGCAATGCAATATACTCAATACGCGGCAGCACAGCTACTGTGTGCACTTTACGAGGCAACTTAACTTTTTCAACACGCCTTTCACGGAAGTAACACGTTTCTATACAACAACCACTATTGCCATGAATAAACTTATTATTCAATATAGAACAAATATTCCCGACTTGAAGCATTTTCTGAGTTTGGATCATCGATTACAAGGCGATACTTGCCGGGTTTTATCCCTGAAAGATCAAGGCTCAGGACTCCTATCTCTCTTTCATCGAATCCGCTAAATTTATCGTTCAGATACATTGTTCTTCCGTTTTCGGAATCGATCTTTACGCGGTACCGTTTTTCAGGTATACTCCCCTCATATCGAAATGTCAACAAAGCATTGCCGCCGTCGCTTATTCTCAAATTTGTCGATCCGGAACGGTTCGGACTCAGATAAATACTTTGCTGAAATTCACTGACAGTTTGTGTGGTATGACTGCTCACACCATAATAAGCAGGAATGATCAACAGCAATACCAAAAGATATGCGATGGCAGGCTTGAACACAAATGGAGTCTCCGGCCAGAGCCATTGTTTGACCCTGTCGCTCAAAGGTTCTCTGTGCGTCGAAGATGTTTTGACATCATCGAACAGGCTCCTGACTTTACTGCTTGATGTCAGAAGTTCTGCCTGTCTCTCGAATACTAACAAAAGATCATGAGAATATTCGCATTCAAGAAGATGTATTTCGAACTGCTCACGCTCCGGTTCGGTCAGAATATTGATTTCGTATGCGTGAAGCAGGCGGCCGGTGCTTTCATTCGTACATTTTGACATATCTCTATACCCTCCCTGTTTCGAGACACAGGCTCAGAACTGAACGGCCTCTGCTCAAAAGTGAATAGAGATTGGTTTTTGTGACATTGAGACGGTTGCAGATTTCATCTGAGATAAATCCCTGATAGCTCAGGCTGAGAACTCGCGCATAGCGAGGGTAGACCTTGATGATTTTCCTGAGACAATCAATCAACTTTCTCTCAAGGTCCGGATCGGATGGAGATTTCTCAGGTAGCCTGTCAAGTACAGTGCCATCATCAAGACTTTCCCGACTCGAACTCTTTGCCTGTATGTAGTTACCTATTTTCATTCTCAGTACACAGTATGCCCAGGCTTCAAATCCAGCGCGAAACTCCTCAGTCTTGTACTTCTGCAACACTGTCACGCACGCCTGCTGGACAATGTCCTCAGCCGTTTCCTTCTCTCGCACTCTTCTTTTGGCGATAGAGGCAAATCTTGCACGCAAAATCTGGAATAACCTGTCTTCGGCATTATTGTCCCCGGATCTCGCTTTTTCAACAAGATCGGACAAACTCATTCCATAATCTGGACTCATAATACGAATTTACCTGTAAAAAACGGGCTTTGTCAAGCAGTACATGGCTTTTCTACTCAGGGAAATCTCCTGAATCGATGAGAAAATTATCAATCGCGTGCAAGAATCTGCTGAGTCGCCAAAAGAACAGGGCAGAATGGAGACTTTTACAAAAATGAATGTAAAGAAATCAATATCCGCAGAGTCGGAAAGATCATGGTTATCATGGGTATCTCAGGCTCTTGACGATGCTGACGGCAATGGATCGGTTGATATTGATGATGTTGTCTACCTGATTAACTATATATTCAGCGGAGGTCCTGCTCCGAATCCAGTTTGCGTCGGTGATACTGACTCTTCCGGCGACGTTGATATCGATGACGTAGTCTTCCTGATTAACTACATCTTTGGCGGTGGTCTCCCACCGGGCGATGATTGCTGCGACGGTAAGGCATTTGGTAAGGTAGTGGTTGGAGAGGCTGAGCTTTCGATATCAACCACGAGTGATGAACAGGTCAACACTGTCTCATACTCTATCGCGGCTGATCAAGAAGTTCAGGCGATTCAGCTTGACTTCGAAGTTCACAGTGAAGTCAGGTCAGTCAAGGTTGAGTCACTCACCGACGGTATTCAGGAGTTCCGTGGAATATCTGATGGTATCTTCAAACCTGAGTGTTTACAACATCCGTGGAGAGGAAATGAAAACACTCATTGATGACTTCCGTCCGGCGGGAAACCATACTGTCAGATGGGAAGGCAGAGACAGCAACAGTAACGCTGTCGCATCATGAATCTATTTCTATCGAATCAAGGCGAACGATTTCGTGGAAAGCGGGAAGATGCCGCTGCTCAAATAGGCAGTGTTTACATATATTGAGGGGGGAGGGGCAGGTCAGCACGAGGTTGTCCCAAAAGCTTTGATTTACACAAGTGGAGTTCTGGCTTTGTCGCCCCCGCGAAGGGGCTTGTTGAAAAACCCACCTCAAGTGCTCGCAGGGGCTGTGCCCCTGCGGATTCTCTGTTGTAACTATCTGCAATGCAATATACTCAATACACGGCAGCACAGCTACTGTGTGCACTTTACGAAGC
>JAJRZO010000053.1 GCA_024275215.1 Candidatus Zixiibacteriota bacterium
AGGTAAAATCGCGGAAGCCTGTCTCAGGATCATCAACGATCCGGTACTGAAAGCAAACATCGAAAGCGGAGCTGTAACCCGTGTTGCAAAGGAATTCTCGATCACAACACAGTGCGAAAGAATCATCAACCTCTACACAGAATTGCTAACAGAACTATGAGGATTCTCCACATTTCACATCTCCTGCCGTATCCACCGAAGGGTGGCAGCTCGCTTCGTAATTTCAATCTCCTGCGCGAAGCATCGGAGAGACATGAGATTCACATGCTGACATTCTATCAGAAGGCTCATCTTGACAAGCAATCCGATCTCCGGAACAGCATTGAAAAGATGAAAGATTACTGTGAAGTTCTTGAGGTGTTCGAGATTCCTACGGATGGTCATCCCCTTGCATGGTATTCGTTGCTTGGAATGAATTTTTTCTCAGCCTGGCCATATTCAGCATGGAAATTTCATTCAAAGAAGATGGTTGACGCCATCAGAAAATACACATCTGCAAACAAATACGATGTTCTCGAAATAGCGACTATTGCACTTGCCGGGTACCGGGAACTTGCGCCGGAACTGCCAAGCCTGATGGTTCACCAGAATGTCGAATCCGAACTTCTGCTCATGCGCGCCAAGACACTCGGCAACCCTCTGGCAAGGGCTTACATGACATATCAGGGAAGAAAACTGCAAAGATATGAGCAGATCGCTTGTGAGAGATTTGATTTTCACACTACCGTATCTGATCGCGACGGAGATATGCTGAGAGCCATGAAGCCGGACATAAATGTCGTAACTGTACCGAATGGCGTTGATACCGAGTATTTTGCGCCCGGTGATGATCCGGCAGAAGACAACAGCATGGTTTTTGTTGGGGGTATGAGCTGGTATCCGAATCTCGATGCAATGCTCTATTTCATCCGCGAAATATGGCATATGATCAAAGCTGAAATACATGATGTCACCATGACGCATGTCGGAAAGCAATCATCAAAAGAAATCCTTGATTTTTGCAAAGTAAATTCCGGTTTTTATACGGCAGGATTTGTCGATGATGTAAGACCCTATATATCCAAAGCGGCGGTCTATGTCGTGCCGATCAGGGTTGGCGGTGGAACAAGACTCAAGATTCTTGATGCTATGGCTATGGGCAAAGCGATTGTCAGCACAACAATCGGATGTGAGGGCATTGATGTAACCGATGGCAAAGATATTGTAATAGCCGATACGCCGGAAGAAATCGCTTCGAGGACTATCGAGTTATTTCGAGATAAAAATCGTCGGGATGAACTTGGAAAAAACGCCAGAAAGACCGCCGTAAATTTATACTCGTGGAAAAAGATATACCCACGTCTCGAAAGTGTCTATCAGCGTCTCGCAGGGATGAGGAAATAGCAATGCTTCCATGGATAACCAGAAATCTTGTATATCTTCCGATCCAGGCGATCAGAGGTGAACGAGTATTGGAATACATGGATGACATAAAAAGATTCCATGAGTTGCCATTTTCTCAAAAGCGCGAGATCCAGTGGCAACGGCTGATAAGACTTCTGAAATATACGTACGACAATAACAAATACTATCGAAATCTGTTCGATGATAACGGGATTGATGTTTGGAGTATTTCCAGCCCGGAGGATTTCAGGCGTCTGCCATTTCTTGAAAAAGATACTATCCGAACAAGAGCTTCCGAAATGCGTTCGGATTATCCGGGCAGAGTATCAGCACGCAAAACATCAGGATCAACCGGAATTCCACTACACTTTGTAAAAGACAGGGATGCCACTGCAAATATGGATGCACTCATGTACGAAGTATATGGCTGGCATGGTATCGGTATCGGAGACCGGCAGGCACGGCTCTGGGGAGTACCGCTCAGTCGCAGGGGTGCAATCGTCACAACAATCAAAGACATGCTTCTCAATCGTATCCGGCTTAATGCGTTCATGTTGACAGAAGAGTCTTGCGTGGATTTCTATTCTCGGCTGAAGAGTTTCAAACCGAAGTTTATGTATGGACTTCCGAGCACAATTGTAGCATTTATCCGACATCTTGCAAGGAGGAATATCGATCTGGCATCACTCAACCTGCAAACTGTCATTTCAACTGGAGAAATACTGTCAGATTCTGACAGAAAAATAATAGCATCAGCGTTCGGATGCAGTGTCGCCAACGAGTATGGCAGCACTGAAAACGGCATTATCGCATTCGAGTCGCCGGATGGCATGATGCGTCAGATGATGCACAATTTATATATTGAAATACTCGATCCTGACAGCATGACGCCTGTCGAACCGGGAGAGACCGGAGAGATCGTCATCACTGAACTCAATTCGTACGCAATGCCATTCATACGATACCGCGTTGGTGACAGAGCTGTGCAGGGCGAACCGGAGCCTGATAATTCAAGGCAACTGCCGTCAATCCAACGGATCACAGGCAGAATGTCGGAATTGATCGAGACACCGGAAGGGAACCGAGTGGCGGCAGCGATTCTCGACTACACTCTTGTCGATGGTATAAGGCGCTTTAAGGCATTCCAGGACAATGTCGATTCTATAGATGTTATGATTGAAACTGACAATGACTTTGACGAATCATCACTCGACAGGATTGAGACGAAATGGAGAGAATATCTGGGTGACAGGATAAAAATCATCTTCCGCATTGTCGATAGAATCCCCCCCGATCCAAGCGGGAAGCTGACAGTCCTTGAATCCAGTTTGAACAGATCGACTCACTCGCAAAACAACCTGAGAGAATAGGCAGCCGGGATGAGTTTTGAAAAACGAACGATAATAACTGTTTGCTGTAAGGTTGTGATGCAGAGCATCGAAAGCCGATTATAATGAAACCACGTATTCTGATAATCATACCAGCGTACAATGAATCCGAGAATATCGGCAGAGTCATTGATGATATTCGTGAGCACCTGCCCGATACAGAACTTATCGTGGTAAATGATTGCTCATCAGATGACACCGAAGCGGCGGTTATTCGCGCGGGCGAAAAAGTACTGTCGCTGCCGTTCAATCTTGGAATCGGGGGCGCGGTTCAAACCGGACTCAGATATGCCCGCGATCGGAGATTCGACATCGCTTTGCAGGTTGACGGTGACGGTCAGCATCCCGCAAGCGAAATAGACAAGATCATAGCTCCGATACTCGACAGTAAAGCTGATGTAGTGATAGGGTCGCGATTCCTTGGTGAGGGCAAGTTCAAATCATCGTTCAGCAGGAGAATCGGCATAAGGATAATTTCGTTGTTTAATTCGATCCTGACAGGCAGGAAAATCACGGATAACACTTCCGGATTTCGCGCATACAACAAGGCGGCAATCGCATTTCTGGCGGACTATTACCCGCAGGATTATCCCGAACCGGTAGCTATCATCGACTTGTTCAAAAATGGGTTCCGGATAATAGAAGTCCCTGTGGTGATGCGCGAACGTGAAGCAGGGATCTCATCGATCGGAGCTTTTGGTTCGATGTACTATATGATCAAAGTCGTTGTCGCTAACCTGATAGCATTTACGAGAAAATCAATCAGCAGGGAGAAATGATTATGGTAAGCCCGTTTCAGGTGGTAGCTATCGTATCGAGTCTGCTGATCATCCTCTTCGTGATTTCTCTGATAAGAAAGCGTAAATTGCGCGAGGAATACTCGATTCTCTGGATAATCGGCGGGCTGGTGCTGATAGTATTTTCGATTTGGCGCGATCTTGTAGACATTATAGCAAGAATGGCAGGGGTTGCGTATCCTCCGGCAGTACTGCTGCTGATCGGGATTTTCTTTGCAGTGCTCATGTTCCTGCATTTCACTGTTGTCATATCGAGACAGGAAGATCGGAATAAAGCACTCGCACAGGAAATTGCGCTGCTCAAGAATCGAATCAAGGAACTCGAAAAGAAGTCCGAATAACTGCGGCGCAGCAGCTTCGAGCCTTTACACTGCAATCTTGTACGGAGCAGACAGATTGAAACAAGCAAGAAAACTATCCACGCAGTCGAACAGACATCTGCTGATTTCACTGCTGCTTTTTGGGATCACTCTCGCAGTCTATCTGCTCATTCGATCTAACATATTCAATGGCGATGGCCTCGGATATGCAAGGATAGTAGAGTCTGCCGATATGAACAAACTTTTCTCAATATCGGCACGATTGCTTTATTGCCCTCTCGGAAGATTGATTCTGAACATAACACAGTTCCTGGGTATAGACATCAGATCCGTTTACCTGCTCCAGTATATGAACTCAGTATTCGGTGCGCTCGGAGTCGCGGTGATATTTCTTGCGGCATATCGTCTGTTCGGGAGTGTCGGTCGAGGACTTCTCGCGGCAACAGGACTTGCATCATCGCTGGCCTACTGGTTCTGGTGTACAAATGCGACATCTTATCCGGGAAATGTATTTTTCCTGATCGTAACAATCTACCTCCTGATAAGGCTGACAGAGGCTGATAAGACCAGAGAATATATAGCAATATCAATCTTCATAGGATTAAGTCATGCTCTGGCGGGGCTTTTCTGGCTGACTGCGATTCTGCTTGTGCCTGCCGTATTTCTGAGTGTCATATTTGCCGGATCAGGATTGACCGTGAGAACACGAATCACCGCTGTTGCTGCTTACCTGTTATCAATGGGGCTGTTCATGTTCCTGCCCCTGTTGATCGCTGCTTTTGCCACGGGCGGAATCACATCGATATTCGATTTCCCGCGATGGCTGACCGCTGCATCTTATGGTATTCCGCCTAAGCTGAGCCTGATCAACTTCTTTCGTGGAATAATCGGATTCTCGTCGAGCGTCGTGAGTTTAATCTACATTGGTCCGGTTGTGAAACAGGCAATCTGGGGAACACCCTTCATCGTAGAGAATACAACAAGACTCTATCTTGAAATAGCGATGTTCGCAGTCTTATGGCTATTCATAGCCGTTATGTCTTTTCGACTCATCAGACACAGGAAAGCAGTATATACCGCAAATGGCAAACAACTTCTGATATTTATTGCATGGGCGTTGATACCTGCCGTCTTCGGACTAATCTGGCTCGGATCCGATACGGAACGATGGTTGGCAATCCTGCCAGTGTTCTGGCTGGTAGTGTCACAGCCGATTTCAGGTCCTGACAGACAAACAGGGAAGGGAATATTTATCTGGTCGTTTGTCGGGATTGTCCTGATATTCAATCTTGCTTTCTTTGCCATTCCTGATCACAATCCGAAGAACAATCACTACATGGAGACCGCACGCGCTCTCGACAAACATATGCAACCGGGTGATCTGGTTCTGATCTGGGGGCATGACAATGTATTCACTTCCGACCATCTGATTTATTTTTTCAAGCATGATGCAATCCCTGTCGGTCAGGTCGGACGAGAGAACCCCAAACAGGCTTTCACATTTATTCGCGATGAGATAGAAAAACACTTGAATAACAATCAGCAGGTGTTTGTCAGCGGTCGGCTCTTTCTCGAAGAAGATCTTCCCGAATCACACATCTCGGAAAGCGAAGTAAATATCAGCCGGGAGCAGTACGGCGCGTTTCTCTCGGCGTGGTATCGCACCAAGGCATTCAATCTTGGCAAGGATACTTACTGGCTGCTGCATCAACCAGATACGAGCGCTCATGATTAGCGACTTGGATCACTGTCATGTCTGTTATAGATGGTCCTGCTCAAATCAATCACAGTACAAATTGAATCGCTATAAACAAACCCATCCGACATAGCCATGAAAGGTTTCGGGAGTCCCTCTCCGTAAGTGGTAACAACAAGATAATCGTAATATGGCAGCACTTGCATGAATTGTGATGTGTCTGATGGTAACCATGCTTCATGAAGTCGGGGCAATTTCAGGCTCGGTTTGACACCAGCCACCTGCGGTTGATCAGTAAACAGGAACGGGCTGAATCCACCGTATTCGAGGTGATAGTAAGATATCGCATGCATCATATACGGCACATTACTCTCAAGAAAAGCATTGCTGACAGGGAAAATCCTGCTGCCTGAAGGTATTGTGGCAGATAATGTATTGACATAGCCGGCAGTAAGCCGGTTGATCAATCTCGTATGAATCGTGCGCTGACCGATGGAAATCACTGACAACACCACGGCTATGATAATTACCAGTTTTCTGGATATTTCCTTCCTGATAACAAATGACCCGACCACAGAGACAGCTCCAAAAACAGCCAGCCTCGAACTCAATTCCCATCCCCCAATGAACAAGCTTCTTGGCACTATGACAGATGCAGCCCATACGGCGATTCCGAAATATAAAAGAAATCCTCTATTGATGATCTTCTCTTTGAAGATCACGAGCACTATGAAAAACATTCCAAGCAACCCGAATCTGACGGCATCGAAAACTGCTATTTTTGTAATGAAGAACCGTATTGCTCCGGTAAACTGATGGAAAAGAGTGCTGTAAACTGCCAGAGTATTCGACGAGGCAACAAGATCACCGCTATTCAACATTCGCATTGTATAGAATGCAAGCAAGACAAGGGAGGGTGCAAGAATGAGTGTCAAGTATGCCATTTGTGACAGCAGGGGAACCTCAGATCGCTTTGGATCATCATGCGTGTACCGATTCGACCAGATCAGAGCAAGTATCCCGATTCCGTATGCGGCAAAGTTCATAAAGTGGCTCAGGTAGATTAGCAAACTTACTGCAGAAGAAAGCAACACCAGCCTCAATGGAAAGCCGCGCCTCATGACGCGCTTGAGGACTGCAAGGCCACAGAATACCAGAGGAATCCCAATTACATAAGGTATAAACCCAAAATCGAAGAAATACGTGTAGATAAATGCGAACGAAAAAAGCGAAAGAAACCTGTTGTCCGGATTGAACTCATTATAAAACCAGCGAACACTCAGGGGAAGACCTGTCACATACAGCCCAAGAACTAATTTGGTGGCAACCAGGTAGCCAAGAAGTCTCACTAACGGATACATTACGAGGTAAAAAAGTATATATGGTGACACCACCCAATCCGCCGACAGGAATTGCGTGTTCAATACATCGGCATGCAGAGCTGCCAGCAAAATATGATTTGGCAAATCGACAGATGGAATATACTTAAACGCAAGCAGGGGGAAAAGGCTGGCAACACACAGGACAGCGAATAGTAAATCTTCTAATTTATTTTTCAAGTCTCCCCACACATCAAACAGTGATCTTGCCGACTGAACAAGACATACGAAGGAACTAACATACTGTAGTATCTCGAAATATGCAAGCTACAGATGCACAACTGCCGGACCCACATCCTCGCCGGGATCATACTATATTATTAGACAATAAGTTATAAATAACTGCCGCCAGCCGGCAGATATGGGAATGTATTTTCTACATTACAGGTAGACATTTAGTTCAGTTTCTGATCAATTTCCATAGGATGAACAGGCTACATTGGATTTTTGTTGCAAAGTGAAATTATCATTCGTAGATATCCTGTTGACATTACACGCCATAGGGCACCGTTGATAAACATCGTGGACTGGTACGTATTCTGCGGTGAAGTATGGCTGAGTCTTCGCCGATTCTAAGGTGTAGAGTTTATATATTTGTAACAACGTTCCTGGACATACAGAGGCATAAGCTATGATTAAAAGAGTGTTCCTATCGCTTATAATATTCAGTATCTGCGTAATTCCGGCAGACGCGGGTACGGTTTATTATGTAACCAAGTCAGGCAGTGATTCCTACAACGGTCGCTCATGGTCTGCGGCGTGGGAGACTCTGGACAAAGTCAACAACATGGTTCAGCCCGGTGACACAGTTTTCTTCGGGACAGGTATATGGTACAACTCCATGATTAATCCACCTCCTGGCGGAGATGCCAACAATGTCACGGTCTATGCCTGCTCCACATTTTCAGAAGCAAGCCGGGGACTTGCGAAGATTTACGGGGGCGATCTCTTAACAGGGTGGTCTGTCTATAGCGGTAACATCTATAAGAAGATTTGGGATGGGCCAAGGACCTATGTTTTAGGGCAAAACAATCGACTTCTGATACCGGTTTCATCAGCCGGGAGCATTACTCAGCCGGGGCAATTTCACTTTGATGAAGGCTCACAGACTGTCTATGCCTGGCTTTATGGTTCTGCGAATCCCAATAATGAAACAATGATCATCGCCCGCAAACAGGCGGTAGTGTTTAATCAGGAGAATACCGACTACATCAGGATATGGGGATTGGCGCTGGGTTATGGCAAGCCCGAAGTCATCTCTTATGCAGCAAAATGTAAATACACTTCAATTGAGCATTGCGACATATACTGCGGAGGATATGAAACCGACGGAAATGGTGGAGGAATACTGTATTATGCTTATGATGGAGGAAAGAATGCGGCAGACAGCTCGACATACGGCAGATACAACAAAGTCATAGCATGTACGATCGGCAACCTGATGGAGGAACGTGGATCAGCATACAGTCATGGCATCGCAACATATTGTGAACAATATGTTTTGATCGAATCGTGTTATGTTTACCCCCCGATAGGGAACGGAATCTACTTCAAAGACAGGCTCGAATCTCAAACGCATATTGGAAATGTCGCTAAGTTTAACACGATTTATGGCACACAGCAATCTGCGATAATGTGGACGGCTCATGCCTACCAAGACAGTGCGTATGGCAACTTCATCTATGATTGCCACATTGGAATCATGAACTGGGGAAGTGC
The DNA here is from genome assembly GCA_024275215.1 of Candidatus Zixiibacteriota bacterium. Lineage (GTDB taxonomy): Bacteria > Zixibacteria > MSB-5A5 > JAABVY01 > JAHJOQ01 > JAJRZO01. The sequence goes on from JAJRZO010000053.1 coordinate 8,683, forward strand.
AACACCGCCCTTTGAAGGCCATATGTTCATTGCTAACAATACAATATATAATGTGGAATGCAAGGGGATCGCGCTCATTGAGAATGAATCCGGAGACTGTGGAGACAACAACATAGTGAAATACAACATCGTGGCTGGTACCGATCTGAGCGGTTGCGATGAGGATCAAGAGATCGTCGGTTTTGAGTATGTAAGTCCCCCATGCTATGAATCTTATACGATTGATTCCAATATGTATTATGATGTCACAGACAATTTCCCCTGTGCCAGTGGAAACGAGTTCAGTATATGGCAGGGTTCATGCGGATACGATGAACATGGGTTTTTTGGTACCAATCCCGGATTCGTTGATCCCGGATCGGGTGATTTCTCCAGACCCGGAGCCTCACCTGAGATGAACAGAGCAGACTACGGTGATCGACAATGGACTCTGTGGGGTGCATGGCAGCCTTCTGGTGATTGTCCGACACCGAATGCCCCATCTCTTGTAAGCCCGTCAAATGGTGCGACCGGCCTTAGTCAGCCCGTCAATCTGGACTGGAGCAATGTAAGTGGTGCAACACTCTATCAGGTACAAGTCGATGACAATGCGAGCTTTGGTAGTCCGGAAATAAACGCCCAGCCAGTTTCTTCGAGTTATGGCGCTTCGGGACTGGATGAGCAAACTACCTACTACTGGCGCGCGCGGGCATATAACAGTTGCGGATGGGGAACCTGGAGTCTGATACGAATTTTTACCGTTGAGGAGGGGGGGTGTCCTCTTCCACCACCACCAACTCTTGCTTCGCCTGCCAATGGCGCATCAGATCTTGTTCAACCGATCAATCTCGACTGGTATGATGTAAGTGGCGTTACCCTCTATCAGGTTCAGGTGGATAACAATCCTGATTTCAGCAATCCGGAGATTGATATTCAGCCATCATCTTCGGGTTACACTGCCTCAGGTCTTGCAGAAGGGACAACCTACTACTGGCGTGCGCGGGCATATAACAGTTGCGGCTGGGGAAACTGGAGCGATACGAGGAATCTAACCACTGAAGAAGGCGGCTGTCCGCCACCATCCTCGCCAATACTGGATATACCTGCTGACGGAGCATCGAACCTCAGTGTACCGGTACTTCTTGACTGGTATGATGTCAGCGGCGCTTCGCTTTATCAGGTTCAGGTAGATGACAATTCAGATTTCAGCAGCCCCCGTATCAGCGTACAGCCATCATCATCATCCTACAGCGCCTATGGTCTGGATTCCGGGATGATGTTCTACTGGCGTGTTAGAGCTTACAATGAATGCGGCTGGGGAAGCTGGGGACCTGTGCGAAGTTTCACTATTGAGGGAGATTGCAACCCGCCACAACCGCCGGCATATCAGAGTCCTCCAAATGGCCTCTCGAACGTAGCCCAGCCGGTACCATTGAATTGGAGTGATGCCACAGGTGCTACTAAATACCAGTTGCAGGTCGATGAAAACTCAGGATTCATGAATCCGGAAGTCGATGTCGAACCGGTAGAGTCACAGTACAGCGTGGATGGCCTGATGCCTTTGACCTACTACTACTGGCGGGTCAGATCATATAACTCCTGCGGTTGGGGAAGCTGGACATCTATCAGGTATTTTGTCACTGATTCTCATGGCGGTTCCGATAATACGCCTCCTGTCATCTCAAATGTTTACGCAGATGATACTACATCTACTACAGCTACTGTCCATTGGACTACCGACGAACTTGCCACATCGAGAGTATTTTATGCTGGCGGACTCTCCTCAGGTGACACCACAGATATTAACGAAAACTATGTCTATACTCACACTGTAATAGTCACAGGTTTGCTGCCGGACACTTACTATGATTACCGTGTGATAAGCCATGATCCGGCAGGCAATGAATCGATAAGTGGATACTATATGTTCAAGACAGGTGGATTTGGCCTGGATGCTGACGGAGATGGCCTTGTTTCAATTCCAGAGCCTGTCTATCATACATCGCAGCCGGTGCTTGTTATCCGTAATCTGGACACAAAGCCCGACAACATGTACTACTTCGAGGTTGCGACTGATTCGAACTTTATCAACACAGTAGCCTCATCAATGCCTGTGCAGCAGCAGTTTGGCGAGACGACAGCGTGGAAAGTCTCCCAACGGCTCGCACAGGGTAGTACATACTACTGGAGAGCAAGTGCTAACCTTAAAGAGTATTCCAGGATGTTAACATTTGAGGTAATCGCCTCTCCGCACCCATACCCGAACCCATTCGATGCAAATGTAACGCCGTATGTTACATTTACTGAGATTCCGCCCGGTTCCAATCTGATTATAACGACGATTAATGGCGAAATAGTCAAAGGCTGGTCCGATGTCGGGCAAGAGGACATCATCTGGGATGGGTTCAACGATCATGGCGAGGCAGTCAGTCCCGGCGTTTATCTCTGGTATGTTGAGTCGACTGACTTCAAAGGAAAACTGACTGTCATTAGATAAACAGCATGTAGCCCATACCTGCTTATTGCCTGAATCTCCTCCGAAAGATAGAGAAGGCCGCCGGTACCGGTGGCCTTCTCATCCTGTGCACCACGAATACACAGCATAGCAACAACTTGGAAGCATATCCCTCTGTGGTCTTATATAAGAACCCCAAATAGTAATTGACATCCAATCTGCGCTCAGGTAAGTTCCCGCTTGCTGAAAAGCGTATTCGGGAAGCTGCTGACAGACGAGAGTTGCAACTTCCGAATATGTAAACACCTCGATGCTCTCTGAGCAAGGAAACTGAAATGAATATCATCGTGATCGGGATGGGTGAAGTCGGTAAGCATATAGCTGGCTTTCTCGCTTCCGAGGATCACAATGTAACGATCATCGACACTGATCAGCACGCTGTTGCGAAAGCCGAGGAACAGATGGATGTGATGGCATTAGTTGGTCAGGGTGGCAGCACCAAATGCTTGAAAAAAGCCGAGGCGCACAAAGCTGATCTTGTAATCGCCGTAACCGATGACGATGAAGCAAATCTTCTCGCTGCCTACAACGCAAAGAGTCTTGGTGCAAAGAAGACAATAGCGAGAGTATCATCTCGTGAGTACCTCGAGGGCGAGTCGGGAGTTTATCACAATGTTGTAGGCGCCGATCTCGTGATATGCCCGCCAATCCTTTCTGCGATCGAGATTTCCAAACTGGTCAAGGCAGTCGGAGCAGTTTTTGTGGAAACTTTCGCACACAATCAAGTGGAACTCATTCAGCTTCCCATGAACGAACAATTAAAAGCTGTTGGAATGAGACTGAAAGATATTTCCATGCCGGAAAACACGCTCATTGCCGCAATATCCCGCGATGACCGACTTATCATCCCTTCCGGAGACGACGAGATTCTTTTCAACGATGAAGTATTGGTAATAGGCAAAACTGATTACATCCCGAAGGTCGAGGATTTCTTCGGCAAGAAACTGCGTGGTTCAGCCCACAAGGTGATAATCGTTGGTGGCGGCGAGATCGGGTTCTCGGTTGCGCGCTCGCTCAGCGGCGGGGACCTCGAAGTTACTGTTATCGACAAAAGTCCGGAGCGGTGTAGATTTCTCTCCGAAGAGCTTCGCAATGTTCTCGTGATTCAGGGTGACGGCACCGATATGGCGATACTCGAAGAAGTCAAGATTGGCGACTGCGATGTATTCATTTCAGCAGTATCCGAAGGCGAAGAGGTCAACCTGCTGGCGGGACTGCTCGCAAAGCGGCTCGGCGCTCGAAAAAGTGTTGTTCTGGCGGATAAACCCGACTACAAGGAACTGTACGAACAGATCGGTATCGATGCAGTTGTATCTCCCCGTCTCGTTGCTGCAAATCAGATTATGAAATATGTTCGGGCCGGGACGGTAATCTCTGTAACCATTCTCGAAGAGGGTAAAGGTGAAATTTTGGAGATAATCGCTCCGCCTTCCGCGAGGATTGTAAAAAAACCGTTAATGGAGCTCGGATTCCCGAAGGGAGCAATTATAGGCGCGATCGCAGGACCTGATGGTATCGTCGTTCCAAAAGGGAGCGACACGGTGCCACCGAATTCCACAGCCATAGTGTTCACGATGCCCCATTCTCGTAAAAAAGTCGAACGGCTGTTCAAAGTCAAGAAATCATGAACTACAGGACTATCGCCAAACTGCTCGGCCTGCTGCTGATCGGCACTGCCATATTCATGGCTACTTCGATCATTCCAGCCGTAATCCTGGAGGACTCGAGAAGCCTGATTTCGTTTATCCTGTCAGTTGCTGTCACAGGTATCGCGGGAGGCGCGCTCTACTTCGCAGGCAGAAATGAAACAGGCCCCATACATGCGCGAGAGGCTGTTGCTGTAGTAACGCTCGGCTGGCTGACTGTATCGCTGTTCGGTGGCATTCCATATATGATCGACGGCACATTCTCGAATCCGGCAGACGCATTTTTTGAATCAGCATCGGGATTTACAACCACCGGCTCATCAGTGATAACAAATATAGAAGCATCATCCAAGTCGATTCTTTACTGGCGATCACTTACTCAATGGCTCGGTGGAATGGGAATCATCGTGCTGTTCATCGCGATTCTTCCACAGTTGGGCGTTGGGGCAAGACATTTATTCAAGTCGGAGGTGCCGGGACCTATCACCGAAGGACTCAAACCCAAACTAAAACATACTTCAGCAGCGCTCTGGAAAATTTACATCGGCATCACAGCCGCACTCTTTGTCAGTCTGATGCTCGCAGGTATGGACTTTTTCGATTCGGTTTGCCATTCTCTGACATGTATGGCGACTGGTGGATTCTCAACAATGAATATGTCCATCGCATACTATGACTCAGTGGCGATCGACATCATTTTTACGATCTTTATGCTGTTCGCAGGAGTCAATTTCGGACTGTATTATGTTCTGACAAAAGGGCGATTCCGAGAATTCTTCACTAATGTCGAATTCAAAGTATACTGTGCGATTAACATAGTCAGCATTCTATTGATTACAATTGCAATCCTCGAACGCCATTCGAGTTTCTTAACAGCTCTCAGATACGCATCGTTTCAGACTCTTTCTGTATCTACTACTACCGGATTCGCTACTGACAATTTTGATCTTTACCCGTCGTTCGCTAAAATCCTGATGGTCGTCCTGATGTTCATAGGTGGATCGGCAGGGTCAACAGCAGGCGGTATTAAAGTATCGAGGATTATCATCGTTCTGAAGGCAGCATATAACGAAATCTACAAAGCCTTTCATCCACATGCAGTTTTTGCCGTAAAAGTCGGGAGGCAGGTGATCGAGGAGAGTGTGATACGATCGGTACTGGTCTTTTTCGGCGTGTTCATTATCTCATTCGTTGTCGGAACTCTCGCGATGGCTGCGATGGGACTCGACATGGCGACTGCAGCAACATCAGTTGTTGCAACTCTGGCAAATATCGGTCCCGGACTTGCGAAAGTCGGCGCAATCGAAAACTATGCGTTTGTTCCGTGGAGCGGGAAAATTCTGCTGTCATTCCTGATGATCCTCGGTCGTCTCGAACTGTTCACAGTTCTGGTTTTATTTATCCCCGATTTCTGGAAACGCTGACCCGTCAGTTTTCACGAGCAGATGGAAGAACGGAAGTCGTTTAGAAATGCTATGGCGTTGCAACATAACAACTAAAGACGGATAATGGTCATGTATCGATCCTAAACCAGAGAGTCTCAACTGATATTCTTGAGGACATTATTGTATTCTCGATGTACAATGAAACCTGGTGATATGATCGAATTCTCGCAATCCTGATCTAAAGGTCGATTCTGTTTATGCCATATATAAAAGGAACAAAGTCGGATTATGGACAGAGTAACTGACACAAACAGCACACACAAACAACACTCCCTTGCCGCGCTGTCGCTGGCGGCGCTCGGCGTTGTTTTTGGGGATATTGGCACAAGTCCGCTATATGCGATCCGGGAATGTTTCCACGGAGAATTTGGCATTGCAGCTTCCCGCGACAATGTTCTCGGCGTCCTGTCGCTGATGTTCTGGGCTTTGATGATAATTGTTTCAATCAAATACCTTACATTCATATTCAGAGCTGACAACAGAGGCGAAGGCGGGGTTCTGGCGCTCACAGCCCTTATCAGAGGCATCGCGGGTTCAAGCACCGGTCGGCGTCGGTTTCTGATAGGAATGGGAGTCTTCGCAGCATGCCTGCTTTATGGTGATGGTATGATCACACCGGCTATTTCCGTTATGAGCGCAGTTGAAGGACTGAAAGTTATCACTCCGGACTTTAAGCAGTTCGTAATACCTCTGACACTTGTTATCCTTGCCGGATTGTTCTTTCTTCAACATCGGGGCACTGCAAAAGTAGGATCGATTTTCGGACCTGTGATTTTAGTCTGGTTCGTTACGCTTGCTATCCTCGGCGTCAGGCAGATCATACACCATCCAGACGTGTTTGCGGCACTTCTGCCAACTTATGGAATCAATTTTCTTATGAAAACCGGCCTTCACGGTTTTACAGTACTCGGTGCGGTTTTTCTTGTCGTAACAGGTGCTGAAGCCTTGTATGCGGATCTCGGGCATTTCGGTAAAAAACCGATTCGGACAGTCTGGTTTTATCTCGTGTTACCGGCTTTGCTGCTCAACTATTTCGGTCAGGGGGCATCGCTTCTGTCCAATCCGGAGAACTCATACCACCCATTTTATGCGACTGTGCCTTCATGGGCGGTGATACCGATGGTGTTCCTCGCAACCTGCGCAACTATCATTGCATCGCAGGCTGTCATAACCGGCGTATTTTCACTCACACGGCAGGCAATGCAGATGGGCTACCTTCCACGACTTAGAGTCGTACACACATCATCGAAGCATTTCGGACAAATCTATGTTCCACAGGTTAACTGGCTCGTGATGATCGCAACGCTGGCTCTTGTCCTCATATTTCAATCGTCAAGCAAGCTGGCTGCTGCCTATGGTGTCGCAGTAACTTCGACTATGCTCATTTCAAGCATACTGCTATATGTTGTGGCGAGAGAAAAATGGAAATGGAACATGATTATAACGGGAGCCCTGGTTGCCGTATTTCTCATTGTGGATATTGGTTTCTTCTCCGCAAATATTACCAAGATATTTCATGGCGCATGGTTCCCGCTCGTACTCGGTGGAATCACAATGCTGATAATGACAACATGGAAACGCGGTAGAGAAATCCTGTCCGAGCAGTTGCGTTCACTGGCAATTCCATTCGCTGACCTGAGAAGAAGACTCGCGGACGAAAAAATCACGCGAGTTAAAGGACACGCTGTTTTTCTTACCGGTCAGCCCCAGACAGTACCGATAGCGTTGACTCACAATCTTGATCATAATAAGATTGTTCATTCGAGAGTTGTGCTGCTCAATTTCTCATGGCTCGAAATCCCGCGCGTAAGGAACAGAGACAAGCTGCAGATCGAGGATCTCGGCTCCGGGTTCCACCAGATCACAGCCTCCTATGGATTCATGGAATCTCCGAGTGTTCCGAATGTACTCTCGCTCGCTGTCGGACAGGGGCTGGAACTGCCGATCGATCAGGCAAGTTTCTTTCTTGGTCGCGAGAAGCTTGTTGTCAATCCGGAGATGCATATGAGCCGATGGCGCGCAAACCTTTTCGCATTCCTGTCAAGAAACGCGTATGACGCTTCGTCATTCTTCGAGATTCCCGAGGACAGGGTTATCGAGGTAGGGGTACGTCTCAGCATATAGGATTGACGGATGTCACACTGACAACATCGGACAATCCAATGACAATGTCTGTGCTGTTTTTTCATGAAACTGGGTGATATGACGCATGGATTGGGGAATATAACCTAAAGAGTCCCCATACTTTGAGTCATCTCAACGATTTTTTTCCATCTTATCAATATAATTATGACCTTGATGATCGGGTTTTCAATCCTGTCTGACAGTTAATTCCCCGAAGTATCGGAGCTGACAGTATGCTACCCTGAATTGGTGAGTTCAGTTGGGCACTATGTTTGCTTAACAAGATATATATCCACGATTGCAGGTGATGCAGTATGAATAATAATGTACCGGGTATTGTAGTACTGGACGACAATGCCACATATTTGGCTTCAATATCGGGAATTCTTGGGTCGCGATATAGATTGAAATCTTTTAGCTCCAGTAAAATGCTCATTGATTATCTATCGCTGAACCCCGCAGACCTCCTTGTCATGTCTGCTAACCTGAAGGAAGACTATAGCTTCCTTGTCATGCTTGAAGTCAGTGAGCGTTGGCCCAAACTACCAATTGTGATAACAACCGATTGTAGCATGCAGTATCTCCGCATCACTATGAATTATCGCGAAATAACAGAAGGTGTAGTGTGGATGCCAGTCTCGGCGGATCATCTTCTCGAAGTTATAGATCAGGCTCTTAGCGATCCTGTCGCCACCAGTGATTCGTAACGATTCTCGTATTGCCGGATGATGAACGAAACATCAATACTGCAAGATTCTCTTGCGCGACACTTTGTCCCAATGCTAACAGCAGCCACTCACCGATTAAATTGGTATGCACTACAATGCTATGTTCCAGAGTATCCGACTTTCCTCGACATACAACATAGCGACAAAACAGGCATCTGCGAATAATGTACTCAATATCCACTGCTAACCGCAAGCCGTCGCTATCAAAGACGTATTATCTAATATCAGTTTTCCTGCTAATCATTACATTGGTTTTGTGTAATGTTGCGAGTGGGGAAAATGATGAAACCTGCCTTGATTGCCACAGCGACAGAACTCTCGAGTCCGAGTCCGGCAAAAATGTCTTTGCAGATACCTCCGTGCTAAGCAATTCTGTCCACGGCGGACTTGCATGTCTTGATTGTCATAATCAGGATGGCGCTGATTTCGAGGATTTTCCTCACTTCAAAACATATAAGCCTGTCAACTGCGAGGATTGTCATGCCAAGCAGGGATTTGTCTATATGGAGTATTTCAACAAAATGCTCCGGAAGAAAGGGACAAAAAACATCCCGGACTGCAAGGAATGTCATGGCACACATGATGCCCACAAGCAACCCGGAATGGAATTGGTCTGTGATCGATGTCACAAGGAAATAGCGAAAGATTACAGGCAGAGCTACCATTTCAAGAAATATCCTGAGGATCCCCGCAAATACCCGATCTGCACTACCTGCCACGACGCTCACTTCAAGTCGAAGCGAGAGGTCATGTCGGAAATAGAATACAAACAGGAAATCGTGGATATTTGCTCAAAATGTCACATGCGGGACATTGAAACTTATGTTCACTCTCGTCATTTCCATGAATTGGAAGCAGGAAACACGAAAGCGCCCGTATGTACGAGTTGCCATGAGAAACACGCAATACGTAAGCCTTCGGATCCGAAATCGAAAGTGCACTCATCCAACATCACTGACGTCTGCAATAGCTGCCATCCCGGACACAAGGAAAGTCTCCATGTCGATCCCACCATGAACGCATCTGCGATCACATGCGCGTCATGTCACACCGGCCACCAGACTGATATGGCCTCAATCGACCAGCAGGTATTCAAAGAAGGAGGGGTTTACAACCAGTGCAATGTTTGCCATAGAAACGAACGACACAGGAAAGAGAACCTTGCTCATGGGAAACTGATGCTGATTGACCAAAACGGCGACCAGGCCAACTGCACCAAATGCCATGTATACCACTGGAATCTGCCCGGTTTGGACAATGACCTCATAAAACACCGAGGGATCAAATGCGTGAACTGTCATGCTGAACAGCAGAGACAGTACCGGGGATCGATTCATGCCAAAGCCAGAGCACAGGGCATTATGGAAGCGCCGAGTTGTGTTGATTGTCACGGAGAAACATATGTAAAGAAAACTTCTGAACAGTTCACTCCGGAAGGAATAGTAAAGCTCTGTTCATCATGTCACTCAGACAAAGACAGGATGCTTAAATTCGGAATAAATACCCATGTTGTCGAGGGATATAAAGAGACATATCACGGTAAACTCTTTGAGACAGGCACTCGCGAAGTCAAATTTGCCGTTTGCACAAATTGTCATGGTTCCCACACGATTCGCGCTCCGGATGAGCCGGAGTCAAGTGTAAACAGATCTCATATTGTAAAGACATGCCAACAGTGTCATCCTAAAGCAAATGACCGGTTTGTATCATACCTCGTACATCCTGTCGCAGCTACCGACGAGGAGCTTGAGCAATCGCAGGAATTTAACGGGACAGGCCGTGTTGATACTACCGAAACTGGTCAAAACAGCGGTGGCGGGAACTGGCAAAAATTCAATTCGATCATTACGCATCTTATGACAATCCTGCTTGTGGCAGTTCTCGGCGTTTTTGGAATTCACACTGCGATGTGGTTTCAGCGCGGGATTAGAGGGCGGGTGAAACAAAGACAAAAGTGCTACAGACGAGTCGACGGTTTTCACCGATTCCTGCATGTTCTTGTCAATATCAGCTTTCTCACTCTTGCTTTCACAGGTCTGCCACAGTCTTATGCGCATACCGACCTGGCAAAATGGTTGTTTAATAATGTCATGTCCATACAAACAGCACAGAGACTTCATCTTATCGCCGCATTTATTACATTTACATATTTCATTGCTCATGTTATATATCTTATTGTTCGAATAAGGAAAAGCGGATTTAAGTCTTTGATGAGTGGTCCAAATACTATGGTATTCCGCAAGAAGGATTTTCACGATGCTGTTGATCACGTGAAGTGGTTTTTCGGCAAAGGTCCGGAACCCAGGTTTGATCGCTGGACATATTGGGAGAAATTCGACTACTCGGCTGTATTCTGGGGCGTATTTGTGATTGGACTGTCGGGACTAATACGATGGCAGGATGAATTCTTTGGCGGCCTTCTGGGTGGAGGGATTGTCAGCCTTGCGGACACTATTCACAAGGAAGAAGCGCTTCTGGCTACCGCCTTCATATTCATCGTTCACTTTTTCAACACTCACTTGCGTGCAAGTAAATTCCCAATGGATGTATCGATTTACACAGGAAGAATCTCCGAGAAAGAATTCAGGGAAGAACGATCAACTGAATATGAACGAGCAGTGAAAAATGGAACTCTTCAATCACTGGAAGTAAAACCACCGGGTGTTTTTCAAACAGTGTTAGCTTACTTATGGGGGACTATTGCACTTGTAGTAGGATTCTTCCTGCTGGCGCTGATCATAATAGGCCAGTTTACAGCATAAGGATTTCAAAATGATAGTAATATCCATGAAAATTGTGAGGACAAAAAATTGAATAAACTCGGAATCCCGGGACAGATAGTACCGCTGGCAATTATTGGTGTTGTGGTCATTGCGGCATTCATTGCGGCACGAATGCTGTTTGTTCCTGATACTTTTGGAGAATACGGGCACTACCGTGCCAGCGCTGTTGAGGAAATCGCCTCGCAGGAAATAGTCTATGCCGGTCACGAGGCTTGCAACGATTGCCACGACGATATCTTTGAAACAAAGCAGGAATCGAAGCACAGAGATGTCTCGTGTGAAGCATGCCATGGTCCGGCTGCAGACCACATTGAAGCTCCGGATGAATTCACCCCTACAGCTCCGCGCGGGCGAGGATACTGCCCTTTATGTCACGGCTATAACCCGTCTCGACCATCCGGCTTTCCACAAATCTTACCCAAGACCCACAATCCCGGTAAAGCATGTATGACATGTCATGATCCACACAGCCCTGTACTCCCGCACGCGCCGGAGGATTGTTCTGCCTGTCACCGGGACATTGCCAATGTAAAACAGGTATCACACCATGCCACTCTGTCGTGCAGAACATGCCACGACGTTCCTGATGAACACCTCATTCAGCCCAAGTTCGTAAGGGCTGAAAAACCGGCCAATAGGGAACGGTGTGGACAATGTCACGACCGTGATTCAGATAGCCCCAGAGAGATACCGAGAATCAATATCGAAACACACGGAGAACGAAATCTATGCTGGGAATGTCATTATCCTCACTATCCGGAGGTTGGTAAATGATTGATAACAATAATAAGCCTGTGAATCGCCGGGGTTTTCTCGGATCATGCTCCAGATTCATCGCTGCGGGACTGGGAGCAATAAGTGTCTTCAAATTCGGTGGTTCCCTGTGGGGACAGGAAAACGGTCAGTATAACCCGGCGGAACACAACTACGCTATGGGTATTGATGTCCACAAGTGTATCGGCTGTGGAAGATGCGCCGACGCATGCAAGCGAGAAAACGATGTTACGAGAGAACCATACTATTTCAGAACATGGGTAGAAAGATATGTCATACCATCAGAGGGTGAGACAGTTGTCGACAGCCCGAACGGCGGGATTGATGGTTTCCCGGAAACAGTCGACAAAAATGATGTTTTGCGGACATTCTTCGTTCCCAAACTGTGTAATCACTGTTCTAATCCACCATGCGTTCAGGTCTGCCCGGTTGGAGCAACATTCGCCAGCCGTGATGGTGTGGTTCTTGTCGATGAAAAATACTGTGTCGGTTGTCGTTACTGTATTCAGGCATGTCCCTATGGTGCTCGGTATTTTCATCCTGAAAGCAAGACGGCTGACAAGTGCACGTTTTGCTACCACCGGATTACAAAAGGTCTTCCTCCTGCATGTGTGGAGGTCTGTCCAACACATGCACGGGTTTTCGGTGAAATCGGTCAGTTGAGTAGTCCGCTCAGGAGATTCGTTCGCTTCAACGACCTGACAGTGTTGAAGCCGTGGTTGAATACGAAACCAAAAGTTTATTATGCTGGCGCAGACGGAGAGGTTCGGTAGTCCATGGAAAACCTGGTAACAACAATGGCAGGCAATTTCGGGGGGATCACTGGTTATATCTACCCGAATGAATATGAACTACACTGGCAACTTCTTATCGTCATCTATCCTTATTTGACAGGGTTGGTTGCCGGTGCTTTTATCCTCGCTTCACTGGAAAGATTATTCAGGGTGAATGAGCTGCAGCCAGTGTACAGACTATCGCTGTTGACTGCACTCTCGTTTATGATAGTTGCACCACTGCCGCTGCTTGCACATCTGGGGCATCCTGAACGATCCTTTGAGATGTTCCTTACTCCACATGTCCAGTCAGCGATGGCAATGTTCGGATTTGTATATGGCTGGTATCTCATGGTAGTCCTGCTTCTGGAGATATGGCTGGATTACCGCAGAGATATAGTCTTGTTCGGACGGGAGAAGAAGGGTATAAGCAAGTATTTCTATAAGTTTCTTTCTCTCGGGTTCTCAGACATCTCGGATAAATCGTTGCTATTCGATGACAAGCTCGGAAGATTCATCACAATAATAGGTATCCCATCCGCTTTCCTGCTACACGGCTATGTCGGGTTCATATTCGGTTCAGTTAAGGCAAACCCATGGTGGGGCAGCGTTCTTATGCCTATCGTGTTTCTTTTCTCAGCGATTGTGTCAGGAATCGCTCTAATGATACTTGTCTATATGGTATCTTCTCTTTTCCGTTGGAAACAGATGAAGATGGCGTGCCTTAACAAGCTGGCAGAATTTCTGATATACGCAATGATTGTTGATTTTTCGCTGGAGTTGCTTGATTTCATCCACAGATTGTATCAATCCGAAGAATCGATTAGTATTCTGTCGGACATGATTTCAAGCCGGTTGTTCGTCAGTTTGATCGTGACCCAGATTCTTCTCGGCACGATTTTACCGCTTGTTTCGCTGATTTCGGCCAGATTCGGCAAATTCCCTGATGAATTGAAACGAATGCTCTACTTCATTGCGGCAATCCTTGTACAGGTCGGAATATTCAGCACTCGCTGGAATGTCGTGATCGGGGGACAACTGTTTTCGAAAAGCTTGAGAGGTTTGACCTTCTACAAAATTGAGCTTTTTGGATTAGAAGGCTTGCTAATTACGATCGCACTGCTCATATTGCCGCTGGTTATCTTGTATGTTCTGGTCAAAGTGCTGCCACCATGGTCTGATGTGGTAGCCGATCAGACACAATCGCAAACGCAACCAAATTGATAACCGTAGTGTTGTACATGTGAACTCAAGCTGAGGACTATGATCGTGCAGTTGAAATTTCCCCGTTTGACCCACAATAGAATCAGTTACATAGGAGCAATCGGCGCTATTTTCGTTGGTATATCTATCCTGCTGATGTTCATCACCAACAGCATTCTGGAAGATACCAACCCATATTTCGGAATCCTCCTGTATGTGATCATGCCGACAGCTCTTATTTTTTCGTTGATACTGATTCCCATCGGTATGATTCGCGAGTGGCACAGATGGCGCCACAGTGACAAACCTGTCCCTGTCAAATGGCCGATTATCGATCTTAACCGCGGCGGACATAGAAACGCGATGATGGTTTTTGTCTTCGGGACAATTGGATTCGTGCTCGTGAGTTCCTTTGGAGTATATCAAGCGTATCATTTCAGCGAATCGGTAGAATTTTGCGGCACGACATGCCACACAGTGATGAATCCCCAATATACGGCTTACCAGGAATCTCCGCATGCCAAAGTACCCTGCGCATCGTGTCATGTAGGTTACGGTGCCGGCTGGTACGCCAAGTCAAAGCTGTCGGGAGCATATCAGGTGTACGCAGCTATTGCGAATCGATTTCCTCGTCCCATACCGACTCCGATCAAAAATCTCCGACCGGCGCAGGAAACATGCGAACAATGCCACTGGCCGGAAAAAACATACGGCGCCCAGCAGAGACAGTTCAACCACTATATGTATGACAAAGAAAACACCCTGTGGAAAATCAATATGCTAATCAAAACCGGCGGTGGTGATCCGCAATCCGAGCACGCATCAGGGATTCATTGGCACATGAATATCGGTGTTGAGATCGAGTACATTCCAAGAGATGAGAAACGGCAGGATATTCCATGGGTTAGGGTCACTGATAAGCTTACCAATCGCGTGACAATTTATCAGGATACTGATAATCCGATGGATCCGGCGAAGATAGAGACTGCCAAAAAGCGTAAGATGGATTGTCTCGACTGCCATAACCGTCCCAGCCACGTATTCAGAACCGCCGACTATGCCATTGACAAGATGATTAGCGCCAGGAAGATTGATCGACGGATACCGGAAATAAAACGTATCGCGGTAGAGGCAATGTCGGCTGAATATCCGGACAAGAAAACTGCGCTCATGGATATTGCAAATTACATCTCAACGCATTACAGAAACCAAAATGACTCCCTGTACCGCGCGATGCGCACATCGATTGACAAATCTATCGTGGCTGTTCAGGAGGCATATTCTAAAAACATCTTCCCTGAAATGAAAGTACGATGGACTGAATATCCCAACAATATAGGTCACTTCACAAATGTCGGTTGTATGCGCTGTCATGCCGGCAATCACGAAAGTGAAGATGGACTCAAGATCACCCATGACTGTAACGCCTGCCATACTATTCTGGCGGAAGGCACCGGTGAAGATTACGAGGCCACAACGTCACCTGATGGATTAGAGTTTCGCCACCCTGAAGATATCGATGAGGCGTGGCGCGAAATGGGATGCTATGAATGCCATGACGGCACTCAGCCGTAGTATTACTATTGTTTAGAAACTAACTTGAGAAAATAAGAGCGATGTTAATCATCGGCCCCACCATCTGTGGTGAGGCCGATTTTTTTATATGGCAGAAGTTAGCCCTTTTTTGCAGGCTTCTTCGAAGCAATCTTGTGAACGCCTTTTGCTTTCATCTTTTCAAAGTCGAATTTCTCTTTTGCCTGAAATTCTTTAGGCACATTCTCATTGTGACATTTCATACAAGTTTTTTCATCGGGAATGATAAGCCCGTTTTCTATAGCCAGCTTCCTGTCCTGCATGATTTTCTTCTTCTTATAATCATTTCCCGGACCATGACATGCTTCGCACTGAACCCCTTGCAGAAGTTCGCCTTTTGCTGTTGTTCCGGTTGAATGACAAGCAACGCATTTTTTGTCCTTCTGATTCTCAGGCTTCAAAACATCCCAAGCCTTGGCATGTTTGGTCTCAAGCCAGGAAGGATGTATGCCATCCTTTTTGTGGCACATTCTGCACTTCTTGACACCAACATAACTGTGTGTGGTTTTGGTTGAATCAGCCTTCTTTGCTTCTCCAGCAAAGGCAGGCATACCACACGCTACGGCTAGGTAGATAATTCCCAGCATCAAACAGGTTTTCATTACAGCTTTCCTCCTTGTTTTTTCAGTTGATTTCCATTGTTTATTATCTACTACATATCAATTTCTAAGTTGTACTTATATTGTGATGATTGGTTCGATCAAAGAGAGTAAACTACAATCCTCACTGCTTCTGCTGACGCATATCCGCCTGCCGAGCCTTCATCCACAGCAATCCTGCAAGCAGGCAAAGAAGTACTACCGAAACAACCAATCCTTTTCGCCTGAAAACATAGCTGTCGAGCAAATCATCGGTGACGCCATCAGTTTTGAGAACAAGTTCGATTCCTTCTCTTGATATCTTGGTTACCTTTTCGAGATTGAAAGTATGAACCGCAGTTCTTGCCGTGTACTCCTTCTGTCGGGCATCACGCATGCTGAAAAGCATATTGTCGACATAGAGACCTTTACGATCCGCCTCGTCGATCTTGTTATTGACTTGTGTCATCAGCATATTAAGACTATCAAGAGCATTCCGCATCGATTCTGCCGTTTCGATTCCACCAGTACCGTCATCGAGATCATGACACTGTTTACAGACCGACTTCTCACCCTGCAACATTTCAGTCGTGGGGCGTTCAATACGGTGGTTCGAATGGCAGGTTTCGCAGGCAGGCATCTTCAACATCTCGAAATACTCGAAATGAGTCGAGGCCTCAAAGTCATCCATATTATTCGCGTGGCAAATACCGCAAACATGATCGATTGAACTGACTTCGGGGGGCACAGCACCATGATTGCCATGACAATCATTGCATGCCGGAGCACCCATATCACCATTTTCAAGCAATGCAATCCCATGCACTGAGCGCGAAAAATCTGCAAACTGATCAGTAGGAATCTCATAGTCAGCCATATAGTCCTTATCAGAATGACATCCGGCACAGGTATTTGGTACATTTTGAGCATAAATAGTCGATTTCGGATCATCGGCAGCACGAATTCCGTGAGCAGTATGACATGATACGCATTGGGCAGTCTTGCGGTCATGGGCGGCATTTCGGATACCATGCACGGATGTCAGGTATTTGGAATACTGATAGGTCGATAATCCGGGATCGAACTGCTTCATGAAACTCGGATTGCTATGACACTTTGAGCAAAACTCGGGGATTTCAAGTTCATCAGGAGCGCCGATGAAACCTTTTTCCTCGCTCATCGCCACCTCTTCATCATCAGAAGTCGGGTCACCGCCGTGACATCCGGCGCATCCCAGCCCTTCCCTGTTGTGAACATCATTCTTGAACAGCGTTGTCGGTGTGTCAGGCTGGCCTTCATCAAGCTCCATGTGGCATTTCTCACAGGTACTGCCCGGCTCACTCGCAAGCAACTGCGCGGGAGCCGACACGCATAGAAAAAGCGTAAGGGTTGCAACAAACAGCTTCATCGCTGCACTAATAGTTCCGTCAGGAAACATAACCAAGAACCGTTAAGACAATAATGTAAACCAGAGCGAAGACGCCAAAATAAGTGACCAATTTGCTCCGCGCTTTATTTTTCTCATCAATATCAAAGAAAGGTATCAAAGTCCAAATAATAGCTCCCAGACCAAATCCCATAAGTCCGAAAAGTTCGCCTTCAATAAAAAGCACGTGTGCTGGTATATATTTTAATGTCTGGAACATGAACATGAAATACCATTCAGGCTTGATCCCG